>JBCCNE010000038.1:0-17420 GCA_039026015.1 Cyanobacteria bacterium P01_C01_bin.70
ATGCCTCGGGCTCTATATGACGTTGACCTTCTGTCATGGGCACTACGCCTCAGCTCATATCTAACGCGATTCACTCTGCAGTGTTCTAACTGATTATTCATTTCAAGATTTAGAGAAAGGTTAGAACGCCGCATCAATTCACGCTAGAAATTCCCTGAGACGAGCATTACCGCGCCCGTCACAGCTTTTCAGTTAGGGGGCATAACCCTTTCTGCCGAAGCACTGAGCTGCTATCTGGTGAATACTCTTAATGAGTTGCCAAGGAAAAAGCCTGTTCGGCAGCCACCAGACCAAGGCATTCTTTCAAATTCTTTTAGATGAAATAGTCTTGAGAGATAACTTGTGGCAGGTTCTCTAGTGGTTGCTATACTAGCTGCGTTATTGCTGAAATGGGTGTTGAAACGGCATTTGAGGCTCTCTTTAGAGAACATGCTTGAAGGCTGTTAGCCGCTATGGGTAGTGGCCACCGCGATGGCTCAGTTCGCTGATCTAGCGATTGCAGATGCTTTTTCAGCAGTGACGCTGTTTTTAGCAAACCTCAGACAGCAATGTCCCTAACCGCAAGTACGGCTTTTATTCGGCATCTATTGCCTGTTGTTGATCCTTCTACGCGCCATTGGTCTCGGGAAGCGCGCTTGACGCGATGGTTAACACTAGTTTGGCTAGCCATTGGGTTGATTACGCTGTTTTCGGCGTCCTATCCGGTTGCCTTGGCTGAGACAGGTATGGGCTGGCGATTTTTAGCAATTCAGTTAATGTGGGTATTTCTAGGGCTGACACTGTTTAACTGGATTGTGCGTCAGCCCATTACTCGCTTGATGCGCCTGTCAGGATTGGCCTTTTTTGCCGTTATTGGCCTACTGTTTTTGACGCTGATTCCTATCGTGGGCGTCACTGTGAACGGAGCGACCCGCTGGCTGGCGCTAGGGCCGTTCCTGATTCAGCCGTCTGAGCTTTTGAAACCGCTGCTAGTTTTGCAAGCGGCGCGCTTGTTTGGGCGCTGGCCAGGTTTAGCATGGTCAACTCGGGGACTCTGGATTGGATTATTTGCGATCGCGATTGCGACCATTTTGCTGCAGCCTAACCTCAGCACCGCCGCTATTTGTGGCTTGTCTCTGTGGTTGATTGCGCTGGCTTCAGGATTGCCCTATCGGCTACTGGCAGGCACTGCAGTGACAGGGGTGCTAGCGGCGACTGTGAGCTTAAGTGCTAATGCTTATCAACGAGAACGCATTACGGCATTTCTTAATCCCTGGGCTGACCCCACCGGCAACGGCTACCAATTAATTCAGAGTTTGCTGGCGATTGGCTCTGGCAGGCTCATGGGCAGCGGCTTCGGCTTCTCTCAACAAAAGCTCGACTTTTTACCCATTCAATACACCGACTTCATCTTCTCGGTGTATGCAGAAGAGTTTGGGTTTATCGGTAGTCTCTTTTTACTGGGCCTGCTGCTAGCCTATGCATCACTCGCTACATTAGTTGCCATCCGCACGATTCATCCCTTGCAGCGACTGATCGCGGTGGGGGCGATGGTATTGCTAGTAGGGCAGTCTTTTTTGAATATTGGTGTAGCGATCGGCGCTTTGCCAACAACGGGTCTGCCTCTGCCGTTATTCAGTTACGGTGGCAGCTCGATGATTTCTAGCTTGGCGATCGCCGCACTGCTGACTCGAGTTGCTCGCGAGATGAAAGAGGATAACATTATCAAGCTGCCAGTAAGCCGATGAGCCGAGACTGGAAAAAGCAGCCTCAGTTTTTGCTCGTCAGAATCTTATGCTGCAGTCGTATTTCAGCCAAGCGTGCAGTCTGGTCGTTGCGAGTCCCGATGGTAAACTCACCAACCAGTGCATAGTAGACCATGCGAGCGCGTACAGTTGCTTCAAATGGGGTAAACCCTATTTGCAAGAATAACTCTTTTGTGTAAACCAAACGACGCTGATCTACTTGGGTAAGCATCGCAAAAACCTTTGAGTCATTGGTAGCCCAAGCTCGAATAGCGTTTTCGACTTGGCCATCATCTTCAACTGCCAGCTCAAATAGATATAACAGCTTCGTTCTAGCATCGCCTCCCTTTGCCTCTACGCGCTCAATAATTTGGCTGGTTTGGCGCTTGACCCACTCTTGTAAGACGCCCTCTAAAAGCTCATTTCTGTTCTTAAAGTGCCAGTAAAAACTGCCCTTGGTGACTCCCATCAGCTTGGCTATTGGCTCTACTCGAACTGTCTCAACCCCTGTCTCAGCAAGCGTTTTGAGCCCTTGAACAATCCAATCTTGACGAGTTAGGTGTAGATGAGCAGCTTTTTCAACCATACGGCGGCGTATTGACTTTTGTCGAATAGAACATTAACCTGTTTTCCATACGGCTGCGTATGGGAATGCCCAATTATGACGACTCTAAACAATCAAAATAAAGCGATTGCACTACGATTTGCTCAAGAGGGGTGGGGGACGAGTTCTGGATGGCAAGATGTGTGGAACGAGCTAATGAGTCCATCTGTCGTTTATCACTTCAACAGCGCGACAGAGCCGATCATTGGGTTGGAAGCAAACAAAGCCTTTAATAAGAGTCTGTTTCAGGGATTTCCTGACATCTATCAAAATATAGAAGACATGGTTGTCGAGGAAGACAGGGTGGTATATCGAACCACCATTCAAGGTACACATGCGGGCAATTTTTTAGGAGCCCCACCAACGGGTAAGGTGGTTAAAGTTAACGACTTTACCTTACTGCGAATCGCCGATAGAAAAATCGTCGAATGGTGGTATGAGTGCAATTTGTTGGCTGTGATGCAGCAACTTGGTTTGGCGTCAGCTTAAATTCGATTGCTAGCAGATCGGTCTGTCACTAATCTTGACGGTGTCCTTGCCAGCGCTTGATGGGAACGCAGTCTATATCGAATTGGTCCAACGCCCGCGCGACTACAAAATCGACCAGGTCTAGAATTGTTTGGGGTCGATGATACCACGCGGGAATGGCCGGAACGATACGGGCACCGGCTTCCGCCAGCGTGGCCAAGTTACGCAGATGAATCAGACTGAGTGGGGTTTCTCTCGGCACGAGAACCAGGGGCTTGCCTTCTTTAAGCTGGACGTCAGCCGCCCGCTCAAGTAAATCAGAGCTGAGTCCGGCGGCAAGTTTAGCGACCGTGCTCATGCTGCAGGGCATGATGACCATTCCCGCAGTTTTGAACGAGCCACTGGCGATATTGGCCCCCACGTCGTTCCAAGGATGGCAGCGTAGTTTTCCCTGCGTGAAAACACCAGCCTGTTCTCGCCAAAAATCGGCTTGCGCCACTGCTTCACTCGGCATGCCAATATCTTGCTCGGCTTTCCAGACCTGGTATGTTGCTCTTGAGGCAACGAGTTCAATCGGAATTTCGGCTTCGAGCAGATATTTGACAGCTCTAACCGCATAGATGAGCCCCGATGCACCCGTAATGCCCAAAGTAATGGGCAGTGGCGTACCAACCGTATTCATAGATTAAGCGTAAAAATCTCTCGTGATTCGTTAGTGTCTTGCGCTACTTACTGTCGCTCAGTGAATAGAACTGATGTCCGCAAGCTTGGCGGCCGCAGTCATTGAGTGTTCTTCAGTGAGGGATGCAATATTCGCAACGCTAACGTTATTCTGACTCATCTTGAGGTCGGTCTTCACCATTGTCGTTGAGATCGTCGTCGTTGAGGTCATCTTCGCTGGCTTCGCTGCCGCCGCCGACAACAACGAGATCAATTTGCTGGCGATAGTAGTCTACGCTTTTGACTTGAACTTCGACGCGATCGCCCAGACGGAACTGACGACGGTTTTTGCGCCCGACGAGCTTTTGCTGGCGCGATCGATATTCGTACCAATCATCTTTGAGCGAGCTGACATGCACCAACCCCTCGACCAGCAGCTCTTCGATTTCGACAAAGAAGCCGTAGGATTGCACTCCAGTGATGAGTCCGTGAAAAACGGAGCCCGTATGGTCGCGCATGAACTCAGCTTTTTTCAGACCTTCCAAATCGGTTTCGGCGTCCTGAGCAAACTGTTCGCGTTCACTCAACGGGCCAACAATGCGTTTAACGTAGTCTTCTAGTTCGTTGTTAACATCGGGGGGCAGAACGTTCCAGTTAATATTGCCGTGACAACTGCTGTGGCGCAGGTTCACGCGGTCTTTGGAACGGGTCGAGCGGCGATCGCGGCCTTCGGCAAAAACCGCATGCAGTATCCGGTGAACCACTAAATCGGGGTAGCGACGGGTAGGCGAAGAGAAGTGAGTATAGCCGTCGGTAAGCGCGAGACCAAAGTGTAAATCAGGATGGATGCCATAAAATGCCGGTTTAAACGTTGACAAAAGCAAGTAGGTCAAAATCTTTTCCGACGGTGACTCGGCAAACTGTTGCGTAAATCGCTGATAGTCCATCGGATAGATGGTTTCTTCTTCCGCTAGCGCCAAATTGATATCCATATTTTCGGCTAGCTTCATCAATTCCTGTACATCAGTGGTCGTGGGCGTGCGATGCAGACGATAGATAGCGGGTACGCCCAGCGCTTTAAGGTGAGAAGCCACGAGCTGATTGGCCAGCATAATAAACTCTGTGACCATTCTCCGGGCAGTGAGTGAAGAGGCCACCACGATGACCCCTAGCAGACCTTCATCATCGTATTGAAACCGAGGTGAAGCATAGGATGACAAGGGCTCTTTAGCATCATCCGGAAATTCATGTTCGGGCAGATTGAGTTCAAAGGAGCCGCGCTTCATCCGCTGTTTACGAACGGCTTGACTCAAAGCATACAGCTCATCAATCGAGCTAAAAATCGGCTCCAGCTTTTTCAAATCCTTGGCCTTAATGCCAAGCTTTTTGAGTTCAGCTTGGTCGTCGCGCGACAGAATGGCTTGGGCTTGTTTGTAATTTAGGGCATGGTCAACGGCGATCACCGTAGGCTGTAGTTCAAATTCCAGCACCTCGCCGTGAGGATTCAGTGTCGCGATCGCCGAAATTGCCAGCCGATCTTTGCCCGGATTGAATGAGCACAGGGCAGTTGAGAGTGGCGGCGGCAGCATGGGAATCATTTCGTTGCCCAAGTAGACCGCCATGCCGCGCTTGAGAGCCTCGCGGTCAAGGAGAGAATATAATGGTACATAGTGAGCGACATCGGCAATGTGAACGCCGAGCTTCCAGTTGCCGTCATCATCTTTACTAATAGTCAGCGCATCGTCGATGACCTGAGCTTGGGCACTATGAATCGTCACCGTCAGGGCTTCGCGCAAATCAAGACGGTCTTTAATATCGGCTTTGCGGACTCGATTAGGCAAACTTTTAGCGTCTTCCAACACGCTGCCAGGAAAAATACGGGGCAGATCGTATTTGCAGTAGACAATGTCGATATCGGAGGCCGCTTCAGCATCGCTGCCTAAAATCTGGGCAATCCGTCCGTGGGGAGGCTCTTGTGCCAAAGGATAGCGCACCACTTCAATGTGAGCGAGCTGATCAACCGCTTGGGTGAGGGTTTCCGGTTCCCCTTCGAGATTTAGCTCAAACAACAGGCGATCATCTAGAGGGACAGCCTGATAGCTGGCATTCTCATGTTTGACCCGAGCCAAAACCGAAGCGTTGGCTCGCTCTAGAATCACTTTGACCTCACCCTCGGGACTGCGCCGTCGGCTGCCATCTTTGGTGACGCGCACTAAGACACGATCGCCATTCCAGGCGGTATTAAGCTGACTTTCGCGAATGTAAATATCGTCCGCGGCTTCGTCATCTTGAATTGCAAAACAAAAGCCTTTGCTAGAGCAGCGCAGTTTGCCTTCGACGACCCCGTCTTCCCCCACTCGCTGATATTTATTGCCTTTTTCTTTGGCAATAACGCCGATGCGCTCTAGGGCATCCAACGCAATCTGCAACTCTCGGGTGCTGTCATTAGAGTTGCAGTGCAGTTTTTTTTGCAGCGCTTTGAGAGTGAGGGCCTTATCATCGGTGAAATTAGCCAGCAGCGAAGCGATCGAGAAATTCATGAAGCGGGTAATCCTTATGCAGTGCAATTAGTTGATACACAAAGAGCTGCACTTGATGTACCTTATCAAAAGTAGCTAAGTCAGCTCCGTTAGCTAGGGAATAACCGTAACTTTAAGACCTGCAAGACGATAGGTCTTATCCAACCGGCCACAGCGTTGGGGTGGTTCAGCGCGCTCTTTACGGAAGCCCAACATGCCCTTAGCAAAATAGCCAAGTTTCCGGTGGTGATACCTTCTCGGACTCTAGTCAGGTGTCACATTGGAGTTGGAATGTAAGGAGCTTACTGCTGAAAGTTGGTTAAAAATTAACAGCTCGAACTCTCAGAGCTGTCAGCCCTAAGCCGTTACAACTATACCTCAATCTGCAAAAAAGCAAACGATTCGCTCGTCAGTGGCACTAAAATTTTCGAAATCACAGACGTTCACCGGTTACCACATAGGCAATGCGCCGTCCCACATTGGTGGCGTGATCGGCAATGCGCTCTAAGTACCGAATCACCAGAACCAGCAGGACAATGACCTCGACACTGATCAGCCGGGTATCGGTATGAACTAGACGATCATAAAGGAAGTCATAGTCGTCATCTACGGCGTCGTCTTTGATTTTGATGTCGAGACCGACATCAGCATTGAGGTCAGAAACTGCCACTAAACTCAACGCCACCATTGAGCGACAGCGGTCGATCATCACTTGGATTTGTTCGAGATTTGGGTGGACGGGATAGGGAAAAAGCTTGATGGCAACTTCTCCGATGTCTTTGGCATAATCACCAATGCGCTCTAAATCGCGAATCAATTGCATAAAGGCACTTACGTGGCGCAAGTCTTGCATTCCCTGGGGAGGATGGTTCAGCAGCTCAACACAGTCCACTTCAATTTGTCGGTAGAACTGATCCACCTGACGGTCATGCGCTTTGAGCTGCTGGGCTGCTTCGAGGTTGCGATCGCAGAGCGCCGCTCTTGACAGCAGACATGATTGTTCAACCAACGCCCCCATTCTCAAGACGTCTCGCTGAATCCGCCGTAGTTGATGACTAAAAGGCGGTGGTGATGACTGATTAGAAGAAGACAGAGAGCTAAAGTTACTCACAGTGATGGTCCAAGTCTTGATCATTATGCAATGCGCGACCTCAAAAGACAGTGCTACAGGTCACGCAGCCTCCTGACAGTCACATTCTTCATCTCTAGCAGTCCGCAAAAGGTATTGAAACCAGAGGACTTGCCAAAAGCAAAGACTCCATAATGTTAAATATTCTCAATATTTTTCAAAAAGGTCTATACATTTAGCAATAGACTATGCGGCAGTTGGATTAAGAAACTGAAATATCTGCTACAGTCGGTGCCATATTTAACGACCGTAGTTTTTGATGGAGATAAGATGCGGGATTCTCATTAGAAATTGCATTATTCTTAAATAAGAAAGCCAGTTCGCTATTTTAGAAGGAATTTACAGTCAATGACCGATATACAAGTTTTCATCGCACTCGCTATTGCTCTAGTACCGGCTTTGTTTGCTCTACGCCTGGGCACTGAACTTTACAAGTAATGCTGGCGCTAGCTATTTTCATTTGCGCTGGTAGCTTTCTTACAGCAGTAAGACTACTAAAGCCTTTTTCGTCACCAAAGCTTGTGAGAGCTGTTCTATCGAGTTTTGTACGCTGACCGTATGGGTCCGAAAAACCTTAATTTTTAGACGGCTTAAAATTAGATGGCTTAATAAGGATAGTTGAGCCTTCCCCTATAGTCTTGACTGGTGCCTGAACCGTGTTGAAGCTGGTGGCTACATCAGTTGTCTACGCTAGCGTCAGCGGATCTTCATTTAAGGGTGATAATTCAGCAGCAGTTCAGATTCTGCTTGATTATCACCCTTTAACCTTGACAGCTCTTTAACTCTTACTGCTGCGGTGTTGCAGCAGCATTTCTATAGGCAATAATCTAACTTACCTAAATTGGTCAGAAGTGCCGCATGCGAATTCTAATGCGACACTTCTGACTAAACACCGCAACAGTACTTACCGAAGCCGGCAAGCACAGGATTTAGTGAGCTATTTCTGTCACGTTCCTATCAGAGAGGAGGTCAGCAATCATACAGTTGAACTGGTCTGCGCAGGAATTTGGCTCGCAGTGACCCAGTGAAACGTCGAAACTTTGCTTTGTGACAGACCTCTTTATTCGGTCGTCGTTAGACAATTGATAAGTTTGACAAATTGCCGCTGTAGCCTGTAATTTCGACAACTAAATCGGAGGCTGCTTGGAAACCCGCAACCTCATCATTGAGGGCTAAAAAGGTTTGATCCTCGAATGTGAAAGTGGCAGCCCCCGATGCAATCAGGGCATTGGGAGAGAGGACATTCGCGATCGCGGCGGCTTGCAATGACGCTACCGTTCCTAGCTGCGCCACCTGGTTGGGGGTAAGCGGCGTAATCCAATCGATAACGTCATGGCCAATTTCAAGATCTTGGATAATATCAAATCCTCTGAGCAGCGAATCGCTGGAGCTGGCAAATACAAATCTATCGCGATTGGCGATCGCGGGGTCAGCGCTAACGCCGCCGGTCAGTAAGTCTGCGCCGCCGCCGCCCTGAATAACATCATTACCGCCGCCACCGCTCAGGATATCGTTGCCGCTGCCGCCAATGAGCGTGTCGTTGCCCGCGCCACCGCTTAACACCACCTCAAAGTTGACTGATGCGGCGTTGACAGAATCGTTGAACTGAGAGCCAATAAATTCTTCGATGCTGCCGACCGCAAAAATGAACTCGTCAAATTGAATCGCCTCAACGGCCCCAGTCGCGTCAACAATGTCATATCCGCTGCCGCCAAAGATTTCTGGCATGCCAGCCGGGTCAAAGGCCGCGCGTGTGCCAAACCGATTACTATCGGACAGCCTAAAGATATCGTTGCCGTTGCCGCCCGAAAGATTGTCAAAACCAGCACCGTCGTAGATGATATCGTCGCCGTTGCCGCCAAAAATCACATCATTGCCGTTCTCACCAAAGATGATGTCATTGCCGTTCTCACCAAAGACTCTGTCATTACCACTGCCGGCAAAAATTTGATCGTTGCCATTGCCCGCCGAAATTCTATCGGCGTTAGCAGCGCCAACGAGGGAGTCGCCAAGTTTAGTACCAGTTATTGTCGCCATTATTTGAAAAGTTAGTTCGCTGGGCTATACACAAAAAGGCCAACATACATCCAGAATCATTGAAATAGAATGTGCCGCAACGATATCAGGAAAAAATCTCACTTCAGTCTTCCCAACCTGCGGCAGTTACGGACTGCTGCCCGGTCAAGTAGCTTACACATCAAAGAAATCAGCACTGAATCTTGAGTGATGACTTCTTTACTCCTTACAGACTCTGAAGGCTCTTAACAGGAAAAACATCTAGTTTTATTTTGCTAGCGCACTACCATAAAAGGCTAAGACTTATTGTTATCAAGTTATACCAACACGTCAATGTTCTACATTGCCAGCTTAAAGACTTCACAAACGGTTTAAGGGCTTTCAGATTAATCTTTATGGAAGCTTTATCAATAGCTGATGAAGCTCCGTATAAACACGTAATCTCTCAATCAGGATTGTGTCAGTGTGTTGATGTCCCTTTTAGGACAGCATCACAATTGATGGCATGCTTCAGGGAGCCTGCCGAAAAGAATTCCGGCAGGCTGAGCTCATCCTCCTCGTGCCCCATGCCAAGATAGATACATGAAGTTGAGATAGGAGGCTGGGCTTGGAGGTTACTTTTTTGGGAACCAGCTCTGGCGTCCCCACCCGATCTCGCAATGTCTCCAGCGTCGCGCTGCGGCTGCCTCAACGAGGTGAGGTCTGGCTGTTTGATTGTGGTGAAGGCACGCAGCACCAATTTTTACGAAGTGAGTTCAAGGCGAGTCAAATTCGGCGAATTTTTATCACCCATATGCATGGTGACCATATTTTTGGGCTGATGGGCTTACTAGCAAGCTGCGGGTTGGCCGGTAATCCCCAGCAAAAAGTTGACCTTTACGGTCCATCCAAGCTCAATGACTATTTACAAGCTTGTCGGCGGTATTCTCAAACTCGGTTTTCGTTTCCCCTCAAAGTGCATACAGTGAACCCCGGTCTCGTTTATGAAGACGCAGAGTTTGAGGTTAGTTGTGACCTGCTGGAACATCGTGTAACCGCCTACGGCTATCGAATAGACGAAAAAGAACGGCCAGGTCGATTTGATGTTAAGCGAGCGCAGGCATTGGGCATTCCTCCAGGGCCCATTTACGGCCGGTTAAAAAATGGCGAAGTTGTTACGTTGCCTGATGGCCGCCGTATCAATGGCAAAGACCTCTGTGGCCCAACGCTTCCAGGTCGCAGCCTAGCTTACTGCACCGATACGGTTTTTTGCGATCGCGCTGTCGAACTGGCTCAAGGTGTGGACGTGCTCATTCATGAAGCCACCTTTGCTCATCAGGACGCTGACATGGCTTATCAACGTTTTCATTCCACTTCTACAATGGCCGCTCAAACTGCTTTGTTAGCACAAGCGAAGCAGCTGATCATGACCCATTTCAGCCCGCGATATGCGCCCGGAAATCCGATTCAACTAACTGATTTGCTAGCTGAGGCGCGAGCCATCTTTCCCAATACGGTTATGGCTAAGGACTTTGATACTTATGCCATCAATCGTCACCAGCCGACGGTTCTAGTCGCGTCTTAGTCTTAGGAGATGCGGGCGCGGAGATCGTGCCCGGTAGGTTGGGACTATGGGCAAACGTTGCTTGTAGGAGATCGCGATCATCGGCCGCAATATCATCTAGCCGCTGGCGAAGATTGCCTAAATGTGTGTGGGTGCAAACTGCTTCCCGAGGTATGGGCACTTCATAGTTGGGCCAAGTGGGCAAATCAGCACAGGGACACGTCGCCGAGTTGATGCCTCTGACCGGCATTGGTACCGGCATAATGCAGCGGGCACATCTCTCAATATCCCAACTTGCACTCAGAAGTTGGGAAATACTTTCATGCGTGCCTTTAAGAAAGCAGCTTTCCGGATGCTCCATGATCTGCCGCCAGCATTCTTGAAAGGCTGGGCTTAATTGGTCTCCCTTGAATACGGGAGTCGGTAACGTCTGCATATTACGATGCTGCAGAACCACTGGCTTCCCTAGTTGAAACCAGTAGGCTAAAAACGACTGGACTGCTTGTACAGAGGCCATAAGCTCCTTTCAACCCTAATCTAAGGGAGGCCGATAATCGCGGCACACTACATTTGATCGTAGTGGCAATAAGCTGAAACGACGCTCTTGTTAAGGGTTTGCAAACTGTTGTAATGATTAGGAAAGCGATGGCTCGGCGGCGCCACTGACTGCAATGCCGGTTTGACTAAGGTTAATCGCAAATCCGGCAGCGACTAAATACGTAACATCAGCGATCGCTCCCACCTGGCGTGTCAGGGAGCCCAGGCGATCGCGAAAAGTCCGCCCCATTGGATAGGCGGGCACCACGCCCCACCCAGTTTCCTCCGCCACCAGAATGAGCGAGCCAGGAAATTGGGCGATTGCGGCTAACAGTCCCGCCACCTCTTGCTGCCAAGCCACTTCAGACAGCTCTAATTGATTGGCCACCCAAGTTCCTAAAGAATCGACGAGCCAGCAGTCTGTGGACGCTGCTTGAGTCAGCGCTGCAGCCAAATCTACCGGCACCTCTAACGTCTGCCAATGAGGCGATCGTCGCTGCTGGTGAGCCTCAACCCGAGCCTGCCAGTCAGCATCTCTCGGGTTTACCCGTGAAGTTGCCACGTAAACCACTGTCTGCGCAGTTTGTTGCGCTAGTTGCTCCGCCCACTCGCTCTTGCCCGACTTAGTCGGCCCCGTAACTAAAATTCGTTGCTGCGTCAGATGTGCCAATGCGTGAGAGTGTATAGCTAACGACTCGTCCAAAATCCAGAAAATGCCATAATGCTTGCAAGAGCAAAGCGCATTGGGTAGCCTTCAGGCCAGAATATTGTGCTAGATGGAACGCTCTAAGGCTAGCTGTTCTAGGTAAAGATTGGCGTGTGTGCTCTGAGTTGTCTCAACCAAACCTATAGCGAGCTGACTGAAAAAATGGCTAACGCATAAGGCCGCGTTTGCCGTTGGGATAAACCGTAGACCAATTAGTGCGAGCAACGGCTAACTGTTTATCAGTAACGCGGGCTCCCGTCAGATCAGCGCCGCAGAGATTAGCCCCTTTCAAATTAGCATCTGACAAGGTGGCGTAGTTGAGGTTAGTGCCCCGCAGATCAGTCCCCTGCAGATTGGCATTAGTAAAATAGGCGCGCCCCAAATTGGCCCCTCGCAGCGACGCTTGAGACAGGTCAGCGCGGTTAAAGTTGACGCCGCTTAAATCGGCGTTTTGAAAATTTGCTTTCTTGAGCTTAGTCTCGGCAAAGTTGGTGCCGGTTAAGGAGATCTTTTGCAGATCGATTGAATGTAGCGT
This sequence comes from Cyanobacteria bacterium P01_C01_bin.70, assembly GCA_039026015.1. Taxonomy (GTDB): domain Bacteria; phylum Cyanobacteriota; class Cyanobacteriia; order Phormidesmidales; family Phormidesmidaceae; genus Halomicronema. The sequence goes on from JBCCNE010000038.1 coordinate 12,442, forward strand.
TAATGAAGAGAAATCGCGCCGCCCTTTAGCGTAGGCTTGCTTTAGGCCATCAGCACTAAATTTACCGCTACCTCCCGAGCGCGAGCTAGAGTTCATCCGAGAACTGCGACCATTTATGCTGTAGCGGCCCGTTAGCAGTGCCCCTTTATTCGAATCCATGCGCAGGTTAGAGCGTTCTCGGCGAGCTCGAATGGCCGCAGCCATGCGGGAAGAAGGCGACTCAGTGGAACGCTCGCGCTGTTGGCGATTACGACGGTCATGGGAGGCCGGATGCCCTTTGCTGTCGCTGCGTCCATTGTTGGAATTGGGGAAAGCTAAGTTTTGCGCCAGGCTATCCATGTAAGGCTCAAGGTCGAGGTCGCGCAGCACTGTTTCAACCGACTGATAGCGATGGCGCACAGAAATATCCAACATTTTTTGCAGCACATCAGCAAAGTGATCGCTGACGTAAACTAAGTCGCGCCACATCATTTCCCCCGTCGTGGGGTCATAGTCTAAATCTTTAGGAGACTTGGCCGTCAACAGATAAATGCAGGTGACACCGACGGCATAGATATCACTCGCGTAGACAGGACGCATCGCCATCTGCTCAGGGGGCGCATAGCCGGGAGTGCCAATCGCATAAGCGGTTAGCGCCGTCTGATCGGAAGCTTCTTGGGCCGGAGCCACTTTGTCTTTCACCGCCCCAAAGTCAATCAACACCAGCTTTTTATCTTCGTCTCGACGAATCAAATTGGCGGGTTTGATGTCGCGGTGAATAATGTTGCTGTTATGAACGTACTGTACTAACGGCAGCGCCTCACTGAGAAATTGGCGAACGCCCGCTTCGGTGAAGGGGCCACCTTGTTTTACTTCCTGCTGGAGGGTCTTGCCGTTAATGAATTCTTGAACCAGAAAAAATTCATTGTTGGTTTCGAAGTAATCTAACAGGCGTGGCAGTTGAGGGTGATTGCCAATTTTGCCCAAGATCTTGGCCTCTCGCTGAAATAGGTCACGGGCCATGTCCAAGATGTGTTGGGCTTCGGCAGAGGGGCGCAGTTGTTTAATAACGCAGAGTGGATGTCCGGGCAAAGAGGCGTCTCGGGCCAGAAAAGTGGCACCAAACCCACCTCGGCCTAAGGCTCTTAACGCTCGGTAGCGATCGCGCAACATCAGGCTTGATCCACAGGCCTGACAGTGAGTCACACGCGGTGGATTTTTAGGTTTAGGGCAGTCTAAATTGGTGCAGTAACTCATGCGACCTGATGTGCGATGTTTGCCCATGTCATGTGATCGGGAGTCATCGGTAATGCAGAACGCCTAGTCTGTAGAAAACGATTCACCCTTAACTCCATACTATCCATACAACTAACTACATATACGTCGAGTTATATGGCTAATCATGAAAGCTCATAAGAGTAATGTCACATTATTCCTATTATTCCCACCTTCCCAGAAGGGGTAGATGCTCTTTTTAAGATTCTGATAAATTTCATACGCTGATTGCTAAAGATCTGTGTGGAAGTCATGAAATGACTATGATGTAGTACATCAGCTCTCCTTGCAGCGTCATCAAACTTCAGACTCAGAACTTACGCATTAGCCCCCTTTATCCCCCACGCTGAGGGATATTGAATCTGATTACCCTCAAAACTTGGGGGTTAGGGGCCATAATTCGGATTTAACTGCGTAAGTCTTAAGCCCAATCAAAAGCATTGATGGTCGATTGGCAGCAGAGTTAATGGGCGCGCTTAAAGAAACAGGTGAGTAATCGCGGTCTGGTGGCGAACAACTTTAATAATTGACGGTGATAGCGAGATTTTGTGGCACTAATCGGAGATTTTGAGATGGTTCTTAAGAGCTGTAGTTATTCTGCCACCGACTTTTTGTCTGCAGGAACGCAGCTCTCACCACTAAATTTAGTAAGGAAGAACTTTAATTAGCTTTCAGCTCAAGGCTGAACGAGTATTTGAGCGGTCCTTAGAAGGTGTGAAAGCTTTGGCATTATTAACGTTCAGGGAGTTTATCAATCATCTCTTAGTGGGCTGGGTTAACGCAGACACAAATCATACGAATTCCTGAAAGCGTCTGGGATGAATTGATCGCGCGCCCTGGAGTAGACTGGCTGAGGGAGCGATCGCCTCCGTTCAGCAAACTGCTGGCTGCCGAATAGTACTCAATCAGAATCGATGCGGATTTCTCTAAACTGGCTCAAGGATCTGGTCTCTGTCACCCTATCGCCAGAAGCCCTGGCTGAGGCTCTGACAATGGCTGGATTTGAAGTGGAAGATATCGAAGACCGAACCCAGTGGGCTGATGGTGTCGTGATTGGCTACGTGATCGACCGACAGCCGCACCCCAATTCTGACAAGCTGAGTTTGTGTACGGTCGATATTGGTGCAGATGAACCGTCGTCGATTGTTTGCGGCGCGGCCAATGTACGGGCTAGTAGCTATGTGCCGGTAGCTCAAGTTGGCACCTACTTGCCGATTCCTAACTTAAAGATCAAGCCTAGAGAGGTCAGAGGGGTCTTGTCAGCGGGCATGATTTGTTCCCTGGCAGAACTGGGGCTGGCAAAAGAGTCAGCGGGCATTCATATTTTTACTGATGCCGACTTAACGCCGGGAACCGATGCTCGACCTCCGTTGGGACTAGATGATGTGGTGCTCGATGTCACTTCAACCGCCAATCGGGCCGATGCTCTTAGTATGGTTGGGATTGCTCGAGAAGTCGCTGCGATTACCGGGGTCGAACTGAAGCTGCCCCAAGCCCCGGCAGTGGCAATCGCTGCCGAGTCTGATAGCGTAACGGTCAAGCTGACTGATGAAAAAGCCTGTCCTATCTATATCGCAACCGTTCTAGAGCAGGTCAAAATTGGTCCCTCTCCAGCTTGGCTGCAGCAGCGTTTGCAAGCAGCCGACACTCGACCCATCAACAATATTGTGGATATCACCAACTACGTTTTGTTGGAATGGGGCCAACCGCTGCATGCATTTGACGGTGATCGCTTGGCGGCTGTGGCCGATAGCGCTAGCTATACCCTGGGCGTGCGTTCCGGCAGAGTCGGTGAAACGCTGGTCACCCTCGACAGCCAGGAGCGATCGCTCAAGCCAGAATCCCTGGTGATTACTGCGAATGACCAGCCCGTGGCGCTCGCCGGTGTGATGGGGGGCGAGGCAACTGAAGTTGTCGATAGCACGACCACCGTGACCCTCGAGGCCGCCTATTTTGATGCGGCTGTGATTCGTAAATCAGCCCGCAGTCAGGGATTGCGGACTGAGGCCTCAGCCCGCTATGAGCGGGGGATAAATCCGGCAGAGTTAAGTCTGGCCTGCGATCGTGCCGTTCATCTGATGACGACTCTGGCTGCCGCTCAGGTCACCACCCAAGTCATTGATCGAACCCCCATTGGCGAGATTACGCCAACCCGTGCTCTCGATTTGCGCCTACAGCGGGTGCGTAACATCCTTGGCCCGGTAACCAATCTCGGCTCAAGCCGCCCAGCCCCGATGCCGACTGACCAAATTCAAGCCGTGCTGGAAACCTTAGGATGCACCGTCGAAAAAGGCACCGAGGAGGTGTGGCAAGTCACGGTGCCACCGTTTCGGTACCGGGATCTGGAACGAGAAATTGATTTGATTGAAGAGGTGGCGCGCATTTATGGCTATAACCATTTCGCCAATACTCTGCCGCAGGCAGCCTCTGGCGGCACCCTGTCGCCAGAGGCTGCACTGGCTCAAAAGCTGCGTCAAGCCTGTCGTGGCGCGGGGCTGACCGAATTAATTCATTACTCTTTAACAAAACCGACGACGTCTGATCAGGTAGTGTTGGCCAATCCCCTTTTCACGGAATATGCGGCTCTGCGAACCGATTTGATTGATGGTTTGGTGGAAGCTTATAAATTCAACTTGGAGCAGGGCAACGGCCCGCTCAATGGCTTCGAGGTAGGCCGCATTTTCAAATTGGCAGACGGGCAGTCGCAGGAATCGGAAGTCGTTGGCGGTATTTTGGGCGGCGATGCGCGGCAGGGTAAGTGGGTCACGGGCGATCGCTTGCAGCCCCTATCTTGGTTTGAGGCCAAAGGCGTATTAGAGGCAATTTTTCAGCGTTTGGGCCTGACTGTGGACTATCGCGTCGATGCTGATGATGAGCGTCTGCATCCGGGGCGCACCGCCTCGCTGTGGGTGCGCGGACGACTACGCCTGGGGACTTTTGGGCAATTGCATCCAAAGCTTCGTCAAGCTCAAGATTTGCCCAGCGAGGTCTACGTCTTTCAGTTGGACTGGTCAGTTCTAGTCACTTGCTTAGCGTCTGGTCAGCACAAAGCTATTAAGTTCCAACCCTATTCCCCATTCCCCGCGAGTGATCGTGACCTGGCCTTCTATGCGCCGGTCGAGGTCACCGTTGCCGATTTGACAAAAGCTATGAGCAAGGCTGGCGGCAAGTTGCTTAACTCGGTAACACTGTTTGATGAATATCAGGGCGAATCGGTGCCCACTGGTCAGCGTAGCTTAGCCTTTCGGCTGGTCTATCGTGCTTTAGACCGCACGCTGACGGATGCAGACGTTGATCCTGTTCATCAGAAAGTTCGTGCGACGCTAGAGAAGCAGTTTCGGGTGGCGCTAAGAAGTTAGGATCGCTGCTGCTGGCATGGTGAAGCGGATATGCACATTTGCCCGGTGCTTGGTGAGCTGAACATAGCAAGCAGATTATCGGGCGTTGCTCAGTGACGGGATGAATGTGATTGCTTGGGAACACCTTTTCCATTATCAAAGCTCTAAGTGTCTTATCGCGGTGAGGAATCCCTCTGCAGTATCCTGAATGCGGCCATCATCATATCCGCCAGAACGACCCTCGTGGCGGCAAGCAACATTACCTCTGTGTGAACTGTGGTCGCCAATTTATTGCTCGCTATAGCCCTTGTGGATACAGCGATTGGAGCAAACGGTTGTGTCTGAGAATGGACGTCAATGGGCTGGGATTGCGCGGCCTCGAACGGG
>JBCCNE010000039.1:0-17296 GCA_039026015.1 Cyanobacteria bacterium P01_C01_bin.70
AACAGTTCTTGCTCTTCTAGAAGCTGATCGACCTCTAGGCCGATAAAGTGGCCCTGGTAGCGCAGCAAAATAATCGGATTCGAGGCAGAAATTGCTGCTGTTGGAGAGGGCTCTTGCCAAGCGAGATCAGGAATAGAAGCATTGTAGTTTAAAGCTTTTGAGAGCGGGATGACTGAAATCAGGCGATCTTGACCAGCTTGCTGCCAGCTAAGTGCTTTACCCCCTTTCCAGGTTCTCAACTGGTCGGAACGAGGAATCAGAATTTGCTCAACGGCATCAGTCATGAGCGTATACACTTTGTCTTGAGCTTGACAGAGCAGTAGTTTAGCAATGACTAAACTCGCGGGAATCCGCAGCGTGAAACAGGTACCCTGCCCAATGCGGTGGGTAACAGTCACCTTGCCTTGAAGTGCCTGCACTTGTGCCCGCACTGCGTCGAGACCAATGCCACGTCCTGAGAGATCATCCACTTGATCAGCGGTGGAGAAACCTGGCTCAAAGAGCAAGTCAATGGTTTGTGCTGGCGTTAAAGTCTGCGCCGTCTCCTCCGTGATTAGTTGATTATCAATGGCCTTTTCGCGAATGGCTTCAAGGTCAAGTCCGCGACCATTATCCCAGACCCTAATCAGTAAATGTCGACCCTCTTGGCTAGCTTGAAGCTGAATTTGTGCCGGTGCGGATTTACCTTGCTGTTGCCGCACCTCAGGGCTTTCAATCCCGTGGTCAAAAGCATTTCGTACTAAATGCAGTAGTGGATCATAGAGCTTATCTGCAATTGCTTTGTCTACAAGGACATCACTGCCCTGAATCTTTAAGGCAACGGGTTTACTATACTGAGCTGTCAGTCGCTCAAGTGCCTGGTGGAAACGATCAAACACGTTTCCGAGGGGCTGCATCCTCACCTCTAAGATGGTTTCTCGCAAATTGCTAACCAGTCGTTGCTGCTTAGCAAGAATCTGATTAGTCTGGCGAATAAAGAATTCAGCGACTTCAGCACTTTCTGCCTGCTGAACCGTCTTTTCTAGCGAAGTCTGAACGAGAAGTTGCAGTTCGCTATAGTGATCTAGCTCTAGGGAGTCAAACTGACGATTGAGCAGTGGCAGGCTTACCGATTTCAGGTCGAGTGAAATTGGATTTACTGAATGCTGACTCGCTTGATTCTGTAGCTTATGCAGTTGATGCTGTTGTTGTTCAATATGAACCAGCAAAGTTTTCACAGCTGTGGCTAGCCTTTCACTATAAAGAGCCTGACGATTTTGCTGGGTCAGGAGTTCGCCTACAGTGTGGTTAATTTGTTCAAGGTGCTCAACCGAGACTCTGAGAGTGGCGGTGCCGTGCTGTGGATTGGGCAAGCTCGGCTGTCTTTTTTGCGAGGGAGCTGATGATTTAGCCTCAGCGGTTTTGAGCGATCGCTCGGGGAAGGACGCGCTCACTGAAGTAGCTGAATCTTTGGCTGGAAGGGAAGCAGTTGATGCATGGGTAGTTGGGGTCGTGGAGAATGACTCTGGTGACGTTGAGGTCTCCACAGTTCCCAAAATCGTATCCAGAGAAGGAACTGGTGAAGGCTTTGCCGAAGCCTTTTCTGTCTTTCTTATAGATGCCGAAGCCTTTTCTGTCTTTCTTGTAGATGAGGTTGAGGTCGGGGACCGCTTTCGGGGAGATCTGGGATTAGAGGGAGGCGATTTTGTCCCAATCGTTTGATTGAGTCGCCGCCAAATGCTCCCAAACCAACCAGGTTCAGTGGCGACCTGGGCACCTTTCTGAGTTTTGGTTGCTGGATTTGTGGTGGTAGCTTTTGTTTTTTTGGTCACCCGAGTGGGAGATTTGCTTTGGGGCTGAGCTGAGCCCGTTGCCAGCTGTTTAAGCGCTGGGCTGGGTTGTCCGCCCAGCGCGCGATCGCCTGTCAGTACGAGCGCTTGACCACTGCGATAATCTTCAAGGGCAATCTGGGCAATTTGCATGACTTGATCCGGCTGGCGGCTGAGGGCAGTCAGCGTCGTTTGAGCGATCTCCCCAAATCCTGGTAAGTTTAGAGACTCGGCCAGTCCGATAAAGATTTCAGCTTGAGACTGCAGCAGAGAGGCAAGGGACTCAGAGTCAGGGGTTTCGAGTGCCGTTGCTAAATCGTCAAGGCGTTGCGTCACCCCCGTTTCAAAGATTGACTGGGTCATGTCAAACCCGAGCTCTGTTGAGGTTGGCAGGTAACCGTCTTGGCCAAAGCGATCGCCCAGATGGGTCTGTAACTGAGTAACGACTCCCGCCATGCGATCTAGAATGTCGGCCTCATCGACCCGAGCACCGGCAAGCTGGACTGAGAGTAAGAGTTGCAAACAGTCATAGGCTTCGAAAATGAGCCCCTCTACTTCAGGCGTCAGAGAGGTTTCTGGAGCGCATAACGCTCTGAAGATATCTTCTAAGGTGTGGGTAGTAGTTTTAATCGAATCGAGCCCGACGCTGGCAGCCGCACCCTTAAGCGTGTGAGCGACGCGCATCAGTGTATGGACTTGGTTGACACTAAAGTCCTGACGTAAGATTTGTAGCCCATCATCGATTTGCTGGAGTAGCTCGGCAGCTTCCTGCAAAAAATAGGGATGAGTCTGCTTAAAGGGCGATGGTTCAGAAGTCATAATCAGGCTCAGAAGGAACGCGCTTGGCTCGGCGATCAGAAGGGAGATAGAGGAAAAATCATCCTCGGTTGTGGGTGGGGTGGGTTTAGCTTGAAGCTGGACGGGACACCATCCAGTCATTGAGAACAAAACCCACCCCAACGGCGGGACGCTTATTTTATTGGCTAAGTGACCTTAAATTTGCCGGTACTGGCTTGCAGTACTGCAGCGGTAGTCAGTAACTGCTGGATAGCATGAGTTAAGCGCTCTGAGTTTTCAGAGGTTTGATTGGCCAGGTCGGTGGCTTCAGTCACTGTTTCAGTTACCACCTTGAATTCTGCTGCCTGCTTATGAGTGGTTTGAGTAATGCCTTCAATCAAATGACTGATCTGGCCAGTGGCCTCCACAATCTCAGTTAAGTTTTGGCGCGCATCCGTGACGAGATCCGTCCCTTCTGCCACTTGCTGAATGCCAGTTTCCATCGCTGCCGAAACCTCTGCCGTCCCCAGTTGAATTTCTTGTACCAGTTGTTCAATCTCAGTGGCAGCCTCCGCCGATTGGCGAGCCAGCGATCGCACTTCATCGGCCACCACCGCAAATCCGCGTCCATACTTGCCAGCTCGAGTAGCCTCAATGGAGGCATTCAGTGACAGCAGTTGAGTTTGAGTGGTGAAGTGACTGATTAAGTTAACAATCTTGGACACCTTCTGGGAGGACTCACTCAGGCGCTTAATCCGCTGGTTGGTCTCGGCCACCGTGGCCCGAATGGCCATAATGCCATCAACTGTGCGGTTCATCGCGCCATCCCCTACCTGCACCGTCTGGTTAGCCTGTTGAACAGCAGCTTCCACTTGTTGGGCATCCCCAGCGACAGTTTCAGTGAAGCTCATCATTTCCTGGACTCGCTTCAAGGCTTGCTCTAGTGCTAGGGTCTGCTGTTGGGCTTGTTCAGTCACCGAGCTGACAGACGTTTCGCTCAGTTGGGATGTTTGTCCAACTTGATCGGCGGCTTTTTGCACCTCCAGAACAATCTTTTGCAGGCTTTGCAGCGTATTGTTGTAGACACTGGCAACCGTTCCCACCTCAGTTTCGGTAACGGGTGCTCGTACGGTGAGATCACCATCCAGCGCCGGTCGTACGGATGAGAGCAGTTGTACCACTTGCTTTTGGAGATATTCTTTGGATGCCTTTTCCCGATCTGCTGTTTCGGCTAATTTGGCCGTTTTTTCTTGCAGTTGATCCAGATAATCGGCTTGCTGTAGCGCTAGGTTAAGCTGCGCCCCAATTCGGTGGATAAACTCAACTTCCGTCTCCTGCCAGTGACGCGGGCCAGTGCACTGATGAACACAGAATAGCCCCCAGAGGATGTCACCCTTGAGCAGAGGTACCACCAGACTCGCCCGCACTTGCAGTTGTGAGAGCAAATCAACCAAGCAGTCTGGCAGGTCGAGCGACTGAATATCATCCACGACCCAATAGCGCCCTTTGCGATAGTTTTCGGCTTGGTCTTCAGCAAAGCAGTGGTCTTGCACTTTGGCGGCTAGGGCAGAGAAAACATCTGGGGCGACATCTTCAACGACAAATTCACCGACGCTATAGTTAGCTGCCGCATCAAATTGGAACAATCCCACCCGGTCAGCTTCTAGCATTTGGCGAATGTCGCGCACCGTAACTTTGAGGGTTTGGGAGAGGTCAGTGGTTTTGCGCAAGCGCTCAGTAATTCTGGTGATCAGCTGCTCTTGAGCAATGGAGTTCTCTAGTTGGCGCGTCTTTTCGTTGAGTTGGTCGAGATAATCCGCCTGCTGTAGCGCCAGGTTAAGCTGCGCCCCAATTCGGTGGATAAACTCAACTTCGGTCTCTTGCCAGTGACGCGGGCCAGTGCACTGATGAACACAGAATAGCCCCCAGAGGATGTCACCCTTGAGCAGAGGTACCACCAGACTTGCTCGCACTTGCAGTTGTGAGAGCAAATCAACCAGGCAATCTTCTAGGTCAAGCGTCTGGATATCGTCCACCACCCAATAGCGCCCTTTGCGGTAGTTTTCGGCTTGGTCTTCAGCAAAACAGTGGTCTTGTACTTTGGCGGCTAGGGCGGAGAAAACGCCTGGTGCCACATCTTCGACGACAAACTCACCAACGCTGTAGTTAGCCGCCGCGTCAAATTGGTATAGCCCCACTCGGTCGGCTTGGAGCATCTGGCGAATATCGCGCACCGTGACCTTTAAGGTTTGGGGAAGGTCGGTGGTTTTCCGTAGACGATCCGTAATCTTACTAATGAGTTGTTCTTGCTGCGTCGTCTGGGCTAGTCGCTTTAGGTAGTCTGCTTGTTGCATGGCTGTTCCTACCTGCAGACCAATCTGTTTGAGTGCATTGATCTCAAACTCGGCCCATGACCGAGGCCCGCCCTGTTGGTAAACTCCTAGCAGCCCCCAGAGTTGTCCTTCCTTAAAGATAGGAACCATTATGTAGGCATGGATCCCAAATTCTTCAAACATCTCAATTTCGGTAGGAGAATGATTAGCTGCATAGATATTGTTAACAACTAAACTTTCCTGCTGACGATAGGGTCCCCCCTGAGTCTCCTGTAAGTCAGTCTTGGGCCAAATGGCTGCCAACCCTTGATCGAGGCTTTCTGGTGCTCGATTCGCATTCGCTGAATCATGCAGTAGTTCGGAGTTCCAGTCAGAATTGAAACGATAAATGGCTACACGATCGCATTTCAGGAGTTGCCGCACTGAGCGCTGGGTTATTTGGAAACGCTTATTCTCATCCTGCACCTGCAGAATTTGAGGCACTACTTCGGCGACTGAACGACCGATTTGAGCTGCTTTAGTCATCTGGGCTGATTGTTCTTGCAACTGAACCACGTACTCCGCCCCTTTGAGACTGGCCTCCATCTGACGACTAATATCGCGTAAGATTTTGGCATCACTGTCTAACCAATGCCGAGAACCGCTGTGTTGAAAGGCACTTAACAAACCCCAGAGTTTGCCCCCTTGCCAAATGCCAACAATCAGAAAAGCCTTAATACCAAAGTACTCTAAGGTTTGGATATGGCACTCGCTGAGCCCTGCCGTGTAAATATCATCGACAAAATAGGAAGTTTCAAGATTGCGAAACCGCCCGCCTTGGTTCTCTTGCACATAAGTGTCTTCCCAAGCACTACCCACCAGTGACGGCCACTTCCCTGACTCAGATTCGTAAATGAAATCACCAAAATAGTCGGGTCGGAATTTGTAAATGCAAACTCGTTCTGCCTTTAAGAGTTGCTGCACCTCTTGCACAGCCGTTTGATAAATATTTTCGGCATAAGTGGCATCGCTGATTCGGTTGATAATGTCAGGCAGGGCTTCCTGGTTTTTGGCAGAGCGGGTCATTTCCTCTGTGAGTTCTGTCTGATGCAATGCCACCCCAAGCAGATTTCCCATCTGGGCAAGCAGTTTGACTTCATTGTTGTCCCAACGGCGGGCGCCTCTGTGATGATATGCACCCAATAAACCCCAAAGCTGCTGCCCCTGAAAAATGGGAACCACCACGTATGCTTGGATATCAAAATCGGTTAGCATTTCCTGGTAGCAGGTGCTGAGTTCTGAGTCTCGCTCCACATGATCGACTACAAATGTTTTGCGATCGCGTAACCCACCCCCTTGATGCTCTTGCAGGTACGAATCCGCTATCACCACATCCCGCATGGATGCGACCGGCCCCACTTTTGATTCGTGCAAAAATTGCAGACTGTAGTCTTGACGAAACTGGCCAATGGCCACCCGATCAATCTCTAAGTGTTTCCTAATGCCTCGGGTCATCGTTCGAAAAATGGTTTCGGTATCGGATGTCTGGCCGATTTGCTCACTCACATTGGCCAGCAATTGTCTTTCCGCTTGGAAATTCAGCGGCTGGAGATGGACTTGCAATTCAGTGGCAACTAGATACAGAAGCCCAATTTCATTCTCATCCCACTGTTTGGGAGCTGTGCATTGCTGCACAACCAGCAATCCCCAAAGGTTGTCTTCGAGGAAAATCGGCAGACTCAAACTGGCTTGTACCTGAAACTGGTTCCACAATTGCATTTGGTAGGGGGTGACAGTTTCTTCCGCTGCATCCGCAATCGCAATCGAGGATTGCTGCTTGTAAGCTTGGGCGGTGTTGGCTCCGAAAGCAATGGCTGCCAACGGCTCCCCTAGCAGGGGTCTGTACCCAGCATTTAGGGATTCTGCAATTACAGTGCCTTGAGTCTCTGATTGAAACCGATAAATCAAAACCCGCTCTGCTTCAAATCGTTTACGGGTCTCGGTGACGGCTACTTGGTAAAGGGTTTCAAGATCAGTTGCCGCAGCCATGCGATCAGCGATCGCAAAAGCTCGCTTGCCTCGGCTCTGCGGAAGCGGGGTAGAAACCGCCGTCAAGATTGCATCAGAGGGCATGCGCGTGGTTACTGAGGAAATGTCCTCCCTTGACTGCATCTGCTCTTCTGTCTTTAGGTCTTCGGGCGAGAGAGTGATGTCAACCTCTGTTGTGACACTTGGGTCGAGATTAGACTCGTTGGTCGCGCCATTCGACTCTGGTGTCAACGTATCTTCAAGATTCTGATGGAGCTGGTTCGAACCGTTGCTGATAATGTTTTCCATGGGATTAGGTAGTGCTGAAAGGGACGAAAATCAGGCCAAGAGCTGAGTAAGTTGGAACACTTTGTTCGTTAGGTTTAAGGTGGTTGTTGTCGAGACCGTTTGACCGTTGCTGACACATCCAAAACAATGCCCTGATGGTCTGGTAAGTAACCAGCAACGATGGCGGCTAATCCAGCAGAACAGAGATCTGTCTGTTGACCAATGTGCTCAGGATCAAATTGCTCGACATCATTCACCTGATTCACCACTAGACCGACTGCACAGCCCTCCGACTGCACAATGATGGCGGTTGACTGTTCTAGCGTGGGCTCCTGTTGCCACAGAGGCGAATTCCCCACCAATGTATTGAGATCAACCAGCCACAGAATCTCGCCGCGCCAATTGCAAATACCCACAACCCAGCTAGACACCTCAGGAACCGGTAAGATTTCTGCAGTTTCTAGCTGTAACACTTCAACAACATCGTGTAATGGCAGCAGCATCTTGCTCTCTTCGGCAAGCCTAAATTGCAGAAAACGCTGGCGCTTGTCTTCTGGGATGGGTGCCAATCCCAGCGGATCCTTGTGAGTCGCGGCCTCTTCTGTAGTGGCAATCAATCCGGGTTTTGGTGCATCTGATAGCACAGCCACAGCTCCTAAAACAAAAGTTGCTGAATCGTCTGAGCGAGCTGCTGCTGATCGATCGGCTTCGTCAGGTAAGCATCCGCCCCAAGCATCGAACCCCAGAGTTTATCGGCCTCCGTATTCTTGGTTGAGCAAATTACAATACGGATGTTTTGCGTTTGCTCGCTGATCTTTAAATCGCGACAGAGTTCAAAGCCACTTTGCCCTGGCAAGACCACGTCCAAAAACACCACGTCAGGAGGGCTAGATTGAACCATCAGGAGCGCTTCTTCGCTACTCTGAACACCCATTACCGTGATGCCTGATTGCTGCAGGTAGTGAGTTAAGAGTTGTCGGTCAGTCAGGCTATCTTCCACGATTAATGCTGTTGTCATAGGACTGTTCCAAATTCTTTAGCGTGCTTGATAACGTTTTCTTGAACAAAAAATCTCGAAATCATATTGAATTTCACGTGAAGGCTTGTCGGGTAGGATGAGTTCTGCTTGGCGGAGATGCTCTGGTAGGTTTTAAGTGCTTCCTTAATGCCTTTGAAACCCGTTCTGGTTGAATTGGTTTTCCTAAGAAGTCAGACGAGCCAACGACTTTGGCACGAACGCGATCGCCAATTCCATCGTTATTAGTCACAATCACAATTGGGATATCTTTGAATGCAGAAATGCGTCGAATTTGGGCACACAGCTCATAACCATTGGCGATTGGCATTACTAAATCCAAGAAAATAAACTCTGGCTTGAGTTCCAACAAACGTGGTAGTGCTTGCAACGGATCTGGAATGTTGGTGTAGCGGTAGCCTAAACTCTTGACAATCTGAGCCATAGCATGACTGTCTGACGGATTGTCATCAATGTAGACAATCATGGGGGCATCCATTGCTACTTTTGGCGGTTGAGAAACCTCAGGTACTTTAGTAGCAGGAATTGTATTTGTTTGAGAGCCGCTTGCGGAAAATGCCTGAGAAGCTGATGAGTTAAACTCATTTTGACTTGGAAATGCGACTGAATCTTTAACTTCTATTAGGTTGATTGCCCCTTGTTGAATATAAGGTGCAAGTGACTGAGTCAATGAAACCAGTGGTTGCTGAACTTTTAGTGCTAAATCCCTCAACGTTTGGTTGCTGTTGGCCAGCTCTGTCAGCGTTTGAAAAGCTCTCTCTGATGTTTGCTTTCTCAGAGTCTCAGACTCGACAATAACGGGGGCTTGATTAGGATGAAAATCGATTAAGTTAGCTTTTTTCCAAGCCTGCCAATCTTGCTGTGCCTGTTTCCATGCCTGATCAGTATGAAGCATAATAAAAGGCATGTCAGCGGCATTTTTGGCAGCCCTTTTGTAATGCAACAGCTGCTTTGAACTCTGAAAGTCTAGATTTCCCTGATGGACTATATCAAACAAAACTTCTGTGATGCAGCCTTGTACAATACTAGAAAATTGGCTCCTGCGAAACTTCCTTAGTCTCACCAACTTTGCCAAAGCATTATAGTTCCACGACTGGTATGGAACATTTTTCTGATTGGAGATTTGATCGATTACTTCCGGCGCATATCGAAGCACTTGCCTATACCAGCGACGAACTGAATGATCTCGACCATTTGCCCAGACAATGTGTCCTGAGAGGAGATACAGCAGCCATTGCGATTCTTGGCTAATTTCAGCACATATCAAACCGGTAAATTTTTCTTCTCTACTGATTTGTATAATTTTTTCAAGATTGGCACTAATCGAACTTCGCATGGCAGATGGTTCTTACTCTAATCTTAGATATTAGATGGGAGTTGAAAATAATTTTTATGAGTTTATTTGACCTTGCTATAGCTTGAGCAAATCAACTTTTCCAATAATTAGAGTGCCCACCTTTGAATCCTGAAATATAGGGGTTTTTGCTGATTTTATTATCTTGAAATTTCGTCAAATCTAAGAAAAGCCGAGATTTTACCGAGTTTTTTTGTTCAGAAGATACTTAAAGGATTTTGGGTTTGAATTTTATGCTGAACACTTGGCCATGATGAGGAGTATGGCGAGAGCAATAAACGTCTCCAAAGTCTCCGACAACTTCTCGCAGTCTCTAGCCAGGTTTTGGCATGCACTGGCTAATCACCAAAAGTCTGCTCAACGACTCAGCGCTTTTTCAGAACTTGGAAGCCTTTCGCCTCTTGCGGGTGCAGAACTCTTAGAATGAATCTTTGACAGTTGTCCACCACTCAGCGCAGGAAGGAGGTGCTACAAAAGCCGCCATCCGCCCAGATCATTAACCGCTGAACGGCTTAAACCAGTTGTGTGACCTGCAGCGGTAAAGACCTATCACCTTCCCGCTTTGGAACGCTGACAGCAGTGACGAAGACCATCAGCATTTCGTAGCGTGTCCATCACCGAAAAAGGAATCGCAAGTACGCTCTATTTTGTAAGCCTTTTTTAGAATAGAGCGTGCTTGCTGCGATTGCCGTGTGCTGCTCAGCGGCAATACCCTTTTACCGAATTCATCATTGTGGCACCGCAAAACTCAGTATTCAGCACAGTGACATCATGCATTTGAGCATTGCGGAGATTAGCCCCGCTCAGGTCAGCATCCGTCAAATTCACCGAATCAAAGCGCGCCCATCGCAAATCAGCATCCTGCAAGTTGGCACCCCTCAGATCAGCTTCTTTGATATCGACCCCGACCAAGCGACAGCCTGGACAGCTTTTAGTTAAGCGCAACCACCACACTCGTAAGGGCGCATCAGCTTGTAACACAACTAGCACCATCAACGTGGTTAGCAAAATTTGGAGCGGTTTCATGGTAGCCCCTTGTAAAGAATGGGGTGGAGGAAAAGTATGGGAGCACTTGGCGTGGCTCCATAAATCAATTGCAATGGGTGCCAATCATGCTAAAAGGCACGGCATTGGAATTTGGAAAACTGCATCAAAATTTAGTGTTTTGGCGATCAGACAGAAGTTGGCAGCGATCGCGTACAGGCCAAGCCCTGTCGTTCTCAAGCTTCCTTAAGGAAAGCGACCAAATCGGCAAGTTTTTCCCAAGCGGCTCCACTACTTAAGATGACTTGCGATCGCTCAATGCCATCGGCGATCGCTGCTTCGAAGGTGTCGCCTTGGGCAATGCCTGCAACCTTAAGCACTAGGGCCGCATTCAGATAAACAACATCCTGCTGGGCTTGAGTGCCTTTTCCTTGCAAGAGATTTCGCATGATGGCTGCATTTTCATCTAGTTCACCGCCTCGCAAAGCGGCTTTGTCGGCTTTTGCTAAACCAAATGCTCGCGGATCTAAAACTTTTTCGATGACGACGCCATTTTGCAGCAGAGCGAGGTCGGTACTGTCGCCGAGTCCAGCCTCATCCAAACGCTCGCGCCCGTGCAGAACAATCGCCTGCGGCACCTGGAGTTGATGAAGAGCTTCGGCCATGGGCTGCAGTACTGTTGGGTCAAAGACGCCAATCACCTGTCCGGTTGGTCGTAGAGGATTAACCAATGGCCCCAACAGGTTAAAGACTGTCCGTACTTTCAACGTGCTGCGGAGGGGCGCTACTGCTTTCATTGCCGGGTGCCAGCCCCGCGCAAATAAAAAGGTGATGCCCACCTCTTTGAGCGCCGCTTTGGATCTTTCAGGAGACGCGCCTAAGTCAATACCTAACGCTTCCAACACGTCAGCAGAGCCCACCTTGCTAGAGGCAGAACGATTGCCGTGCTTGGCCACTGCCACTCCGGCGGCAGCGGCTACAAAAGCGACCGTAGTGGAAATGTTAAAAGTATGAGAGCCGTCGCCTCCAGTCCCGCAGGTATCAATCCTCGGGATTGGCAAGTCGGCATCGGCAGACTCACCCCCCAATGACTGAGCCTGTAACACCCGCGCCATGCCCGCCAGTTCATCTGCTGAGACGCCTTTTGCTTGAATCGCTGCCAGTATAGCCCCTGACAAAACTGGTGGAATGGATTCCTGTAGCCAGCCACGCATCAAGGCTTCGGCTTCCATAGTCGCCAGGGACTGATGATCGATAATGCGCTGGAGCAGCGTGGGCCAATCGTAGGTAGAAGAGTCAGCGCTATCAGAGGTCACGGCTTCTCAAAATAAATTTACAACAGCAAAAAATGGGCGAACTGTTCAAACTCGACCCATTCTTGAAATCTCAAAATCAATTGCATGTGAGACGGCAATCAGGAATTAAAACGCTGAATATGCCATCGTTGCGGCAACCTGGTTGACGCCGCTCATAACGACTCGTAATACGACGAAGCCCAGGATTGGTGAAAAATCAATGCCACCCAAAGGAGGAATGATCGAGCGAAACAGATTGAGATAAGGGTCAGTTAACTGGCTCAACGTCGCAAAGGGTTGGCTCATCCAATCCACGTTGGGAAACCAGCTTAGCAGGATGCGAATGATCAGCAGCACAAAATAGATGTTTAAGAATGTTGCGAATGCTTGAGCAAACATTGCGACAAAAGAAGAGCCCATGTTTCTATCAACTCCTTATTGCTAGCAGGCATCTTTTACTGATTTCTAGTGTACTTGATGCCTGCAAAATGTACGCCAGAGAAATATCCTCACTTGTGACTATGGGGGAGTAGTTTCCCAAACAGCTTTAGACAGAGCCCAAATACTTTCAGAGTCTATGGTTGAATTCAAAACAATCATAGGGCTATGGGGCCATAGGCGATCGCTAAAGCATCGTCAGTTTAATAGTTAGAGCTGACTAAAACTTCCAGTACGGTCGGCGACGACGAGCTTCTGATCGAGCCAATGTTCACCAAGCTGCCTGAGCGACAGCATCACAGTCTTTATTTCAAATCCTTTTTCGGTCAGAGAATATTCCACTCGCGGCGGCACCTCTGGAAAGACTTTGCGCCTAACTAAACCGTGGCCTTCCAGTTCTCGTAAACGAGCCGTCAGCGTTTTGGTGCTGATGCCCGGCAAGGCTTCGATAAATTGGTGAGTGCGGCGACTACCTAAGAAGAGTTCCCGCAAAATCAAAATTGCCCATTTGTTCCCAACAACTTCAAGTACAAACTGAATAGGACAACGAGCTTCTTGGCGCTGATTTTGGTGTTCCATATTTTTTCAGGAAAGGCCGAGGGAAGAGCCACTGAGTACATCACTACCGAATTTGCATTAGCACATCAGCATCTTGCATTTGCTCCCTAAATTCTCCAACCTCAAGAGAATTTAACTTTAGAATTCCCCAATTCTAGGGGATCGGAGAACCAAATCAGGCAGCCTCTAAATTATAGCTTTAGCAACTTAGATTAAAACACCTAGTACCGTGTCGGTGCTTGACTTATGGCCAAACGGTTCGCCGTCTTAATCCTAACGGAACTGGTGACAGCCAAACCTGCAAGATTCGAGCATTAGCACTTATGATGGCGGGAACACTTACAAAATCAGCGAGATATCACAGTTGTCTTTAGGTTTCGCGCTCAGTTGTTAAGGGATTATTTCGACGGCTCGTCCATCAATGGTTGCCAATGCCATGACTGCGGTTGTTTGATCGTCCCTTCGATTTCTAACAGTCGCCACGGCTGGGTCTCGGTCGCAGCTTGGAGAATTAGGGAAAAAGGCACTTGCGATTGCGCCAGAGAGGAGCGCTGGGGGTAGCGCAGCTGATATCGATAGGTGCCAATGACTTCGTAGGCTAATTCGTCAGCCACCTGAACCTGATGCACATCATGAACCTTGACGTGATTCACCGACAGTTCTGGTCGAGATGCGGCGTTGGTTGCGAGTTGCTGCCATAGGGCCACCTGCTTTTGCTGGGCCTGACGAGCGACGGCTGCGGTGGCCACATGGCCTGGAATTGTGGCTTTTAAGTATCCACAGCTAACCAAACAGACGGCAAGTAAGCTGGCAACCAGCAGATTTCTCAACGCCTTAGTCATAGGTTCGCAAGCTCCTGGGATCGAGCGCGTCGCGCAAACCGTCGCCCAACAAATTAAACGATAGTACTGTCAGCACAATCAATATGGCTGGCGGCCAAATCAGCCAGGGATGCAGTACCAAAATAGAAGCATCACTGGCTAAAGACAGCATGTTGCCCCATGAGGCATCAGGCTGCTGAATGCCCAAACCAATCAGGCTTAGAACCGCTTCCGCCACGATAAAGCCAGGGATGGCCAGCGTCGCCGAAATAATTACGTAGGTGGCCGTCTGCGGCAAAACGTGTTTCACGATAATGTAGAGCGGCTGTCCACCCATAGCTTGAGAGGCCGTGACGAAGGTTTGTGACTTCAACGAGAGCACCTGCCCACGCACGACCCGTGCTAAACCCGTCCAGCGAACGAAGGAGGTGATCAGAATGATCAGCAAAAATCGCTGCGTGCTCGACAGCGTCGCCGGTAACACTGCGGCTAACGCTACCAGTAAAAAAATTGCGGGGATCGTCATAATGACCTCCACCAAACGCATCAGCACGGCATCAAGCCAGCCACCAAAGTAGCCTGCCAAACCGCCCACCAACATACCGATGGGAAAGGATAGGGCAATGCCGATGAGGCCAATGCTTAAGCTGATGCGACCGCCGTGGATTAGACGACTTAGCTGATCGCGGGCCTGTTCATCGGTGCCTAGGATATTCCAGCGGCCAGGGCCGACTGCACCAAATAAGTGGCGATCGGCCCGAATGCCAGAGAACAGCTCCATCTCTTCAAAGCCAGGACTGCTAAGCGACCAGCGGGTGGGCAGCGGTAGCCGCAGACGCAGCCAGCGATATTCATCGCCTTTGACGAACAAGCGAATCGGGCTGGGCTGATCAAAATCGATAAAAACTTCGCGATCGCCTGTTTCCACCGAGACCGGCCCCTGGGTTGTGGGATAGACGTGGGGGCCAATGAACTGACCGCTAGTTTGGCTGCGCCAATAAATCTGTGTCGGCGGCAGTAGGGAGGCGCTGGGCACTGAAAAGTAGGGGTCGTAAGGAGCAGTAAACTCCGCCAAAAAGACGATTAGGTAAAACGTCAGGAGGACAATTGCTCCTATCTGGGCTAAAGAGTTTTTGCGAAGCTTTTGCCACCAGTTCATGACAGTCTCGACGGTGAATTAGGTTGGAACGACTAATCTTTCGTTTTCAACCATGAACACATTTGAGTATAGATTGGCAATGATTTGTTTGCCCTCTTGGGTCAAAGATAAATATCGCAGGCCGTCTTGGATGTAAGGATGCACGACGTTCCAGTAAAACTTGGGGTAGTTGCGCCTGAGGTCGTCAGGGTGACGGTAATTCAAATACTTGTTTTGGCCTGTCTCTTCAAATTCATAGAAAAGCGCGCCAATTTTCTTCAGATAGCGAGGATCGCTTAGTTGACCAATGAGATCAGCGGCCCGCACGAGCCCTGGAAAATAGCGCGTGTCTTGGTGGTCTTCCTCTTTAGGAACAGGAAATCGAGTCAGTTCGACATTGCGCTTGATGACTTCAGCGTCGATGATGCGGTTGTTGCCAAAGCGCTCGTCGATAAAGAGCTTGCCGCGATCAACATGGTATGGCGTAAGCGAGGCGTCAGATGCCCCTGGACTCAGCTCAATCATCTCTTCGCCTTTGCCAGTGGCATAGAGATGCTCGCGATCGCGATCCATGCGACACACCCCTTTCACATAGCCAATGTCATGACAAACCAACGAAATGATGAAATGTAGCCAATCGTCAGTGTTGACTCCCCCTTCACGAATTTGCTTACCCCGGAGAATTTCTTGTCCTACCAAAGTCACCAAAATGGTGTGTTCAACGTTGTGATAAAGCGCATCACTGTTGGCAATATTTTCCAGAGCCATGCTCCCGGCCCAGGCAATAATGTCCTCAAAATCAGGGTTTAAACCGCCATAGGTGCGGTGGTATCCAGCGCGAATTTTTTCGACGAAATCAGAGATCAAAATCTCAGTTGTATTAAACATGCTGATGCCCACCTATCGCTTCACATTCATGGTTCACACTCTCTCTAGGAACCTTAAATTAAGCTGCTAATGAGTATAGCGACAGTTTTATTCTGTCACCGTTTTTGCTGTAAATCCTTCAAATCGTTATCACATGGCAACTATATTGGTAGACCCTTTTTTACCATTGCCCAAGTCAGCGACAGCAGTTGACGAGGGGTCGTAAAGATTCACATTTGTCATTGCAGCAGGTCAGCCCATTAGTATGTGTGATTTTGGTCAAGCGAGTTTCGCGATATGGATCAATATTGAGTCAGATTTCCGCCACGGAATGGCAGTTGCGCCCAACCCTTCGATTCGCAGTGACTGCGCTCTGACCCTCAACTTTGCAACAGTACTCCCCAACCGGCATAGAAGGAGAATTCTGTCACGATACGACATCAGCGATCGCTGGATCTTTTCACAAAATGAAGATTTTTGCAGCAATCCGGTCAAAATTCGCTAGTTAATGAGGTTAGCGACTTCCGAATCTCTTTATAAAGATGCGCTCTTTCAGATGAATGGATTTTAGCAACTGTAATTTTTGGTGAAAATAACTATAATAGAATTCCTGCAATCTGATTGTTTTACTAAAAGTACTGCCTGTGTTTACAACTGCTCTTCCTAGACCCACTAAGCCAGATACTCCATTAGACCTGTTCGAAGCTATTAATGAGCTAAAACGTGAGTTAAATGCAGTCATCTTGGCGCATTACTACCAGGAGCCTGATATTCAGGATATTGCCGACTATATTGGCGATTCTTTAGGCTTGTCACGACAAGCAGCAGCGACAGACGCTGACGTAATCGTGTTTGCCGGGGTGCACTTTATGGCAGAAACTGCCAAAATTCTGAACCCTGATAAGCTGGTGCTTCTGCCAGATCTCGATGCCGGCTGCTCTCTGGCAGATACCTGCCCGCCTCAGCAGTTTGCAGTTTTCAAGGCTCAGCATCCCAATCATCTCGTGGTGTCTTACATCAACTGCTCGGCGGAAATCAAAGCCATGAGCGATATTATCTGTACGAGTTCCAACGCAGTGAACCTGATTGAGCAGATTCCTGAAGAGCAGCCCATTATTTTCGCCCCTGATAAAAACTTGGGCCGCTACGTTATGCAGCAAACGGGGCGTGACTTGGTGCTATGGCAGGGAAGCTGTATGGTGCACGAAACCTTCTCAGAAAAAAAGCTGGTGCAGCTCAAGATGGCTTACCCTGCAGCCGAAATCATTGCCCATCCTGAATGTGAGGAGTCCGTGCTGCACCACGCGACCTTTATCGGCTCTACGACGGCGCTTTTGAATTATGTGAAACGCGGTGATCGCACTCAGTTCATCGTCGTCACCGAACCGGGGATCATTCATCAAATGGAAAAGCATTTGCCTGACAAGCAGTTTATTCCCGCTCCTTCAACTGGCAACTGTGCCTGCAACGAATGTCCTCACATGCGGCTCAACACGCTGGAAAAGCTCTACCTGGCGATGAAACGGCAGCAGCCAGAAATCACCATGCCGGAGGAGATTCGGGTGGCGGCGCTCAGGCCAATCGAGGCGATG
>JBCCNE010000040.1:0-16976 GCA_039026015.1 Cyanobacteria bacterium P01_C01_bin.70
CGGGGCCGGTGGCCATGCTGGCTTAACTCGGGCGTTTGAGATTTTAAAGTCCGACTTAGATCGGGCGATGCGTTTAGTTGGCGTACAAAGCGTGGCTGAAATTCACGCCCGTGGGGCAGAAATTCGGCGTGAAAACGAGCTGGAGGGGGATGCTCATTTACCTGAGATCGTTTTCTAACGGTCCATGGGTCTGAGCAGTTGGCCGCATAACTTAACCAAAGCCGAGTGACAGAGCCGACGTCATTGCTAAATTAGCGGTGCGATTGATGGGCTCAAGTGGTCACACTGCCGATTTCGCTGCCGATTTGAAGGCGTCAAGTATGGCTAAGCCAGCAGCTTTAAAGGTTCTTTAGTTCCGCTTTTTGAGCTCAAAAGCGTTGGCGGTTGCAAACCTTTAATCGGTAAGATTAGCTCTATCGTCAACGCCGCCTGCGTGCTTTGGTGATTCTTCACTCGTCGCCTCACCCTTCCGCCTGTCAAATCTATCGGAGCCACCTTGTCTCTCAAGACTTGGCTGTGGTGAAGCTTATGGGCGCGAATCAGGAGCCGCTCGCAGCGATCGAGCCAGTCGACTGTCTCTAGACGGAACCCCAGAAAAATATACCCAACGCCTGATTCAAGCGATTCTCGTAGGCGTTTTGAACTGCCTCCAATCACTCCAGGCAGCGCAGTAAAGTGCGATCGCCCGCTAGGAGCACAATCTCCTGGTCTTGACCGGAAGCTTGGGCAATTTCCAGGAGTGAAAACAGCCGTGCTTGTTTGAATTCAACTCTCTAATTTTTGACTTAAGCAAAAGTCCAGCTTCCCAAGTGAAGTGCATTGGCTGGCCAATTAGTAGACTATTTGAATGATTGATAGACTGAGCAGCGATAAGAATATCCAGGAAAATCCGGCCAGATAAATCGGCTTCAGCCCAATTTGCTTTAACTGTCTTAGATTAGTTTCTAGCCCCATAGCTGCCAAAGCGACACAGAGCAAGAACTGATTTCCCATAAGCACAGCTGCCTTAGTCGACTCAGGGACAATATTAAGGCTGTTGATAGCAACCAACCCGCAGAAGCAGAGAACAAACCAGGGAATAGGAATCGAGCTAAAACCTTGCCCCCGAGCACTTCTACCATTATTTTGGCAACTCAGGCTGAGCATCATGGGCACAATAAGCAGAACCCTCGCTAGTTTAGTAACTGTCGCTAGTTCGCCGCTAACGTTTCCTTGTTGAAATGCAGTGGCAATGACCTGGGCCACCTCATGGATAGATACGCCACACCAGATACCAAAGATTTGGGGACTTAATCCCAGCATGGTTGCCAGTAGTGGATAACTCAACATTGCCAGGGTGCCAAAACCGGTCACCGCAGCGATCGCATAGGTCATATCCTCTTCTGAACTATCAATCACAGCGTTGGTGGCAACCACGGCAGAGGCGCCACAAATGGATGTTCCCGCGGCAATCAGATGAGTCAGCTTCTGGCTGATCTTTAAATAACGCCCTAACCAACAGGTAATGTAGAAAGTACTAGTAGCACTCAACACTAAAACAACCAGCCCAACTGGCCCCACAGAGAGAATTTCCTCCGCACTAAGCCGTAGTCCCAGAAGAATCACGGCCAATCTTAAAACCCGCTTCATGGCAAACTGAATGCCGGGACGATATGTGTGAGGCACCTGCCAAGCCTGTCGACACCCCATGCCCAGCAAGACGGCAAGTAGGAGTGGATTCAACTCGCGTATGCCTAGAATTCGACTCAAAAGAATAGCAATACCAGCGACTCCGCTCGCTAGCAGTAGCCCTGGCAGGAGTGTTGTTAATGACGTTAATTGGCCTTTTGCTTGAGGCTTAGAGTGGGGCAGCTTTGATCTAGAAGGTAACTTCACATCTAAAACCTCTGAACCATCAAACTGTCAGCGTTAGCGCAGCCCTCAGTGGTCAAGGGCTATGGCAGAATGCGGCATGGGGAACTAAAAGGCTGAGTGCACCAGGCGGTTAACGATTTGGGCCGTTGTAACTAAGCTGTGGAGCGCGGTAAATCAATGTAAGAGTTTTCTGACCGGCCAGCAGAAACTATCTCCAAGGCCCGGCTGCTGCCTGTCCGTCTCTCTCGCTCAGAAAGGAACCTCAAATGGCAGAAAAGTTCCTATTGAATGTCTGGTAGCGAGGTGTAAAAAGGCTGCTCGTCCCACCTTTGCCCGAAAGCAGCCCTGGTGATGCACTTAGAACACTGACTCTAGAGGCTGTCATCATTTAACGCTCGACTCCTTATGCTGAAAGCAGTTCAGCCCCTAGCGGGTTCTGCAGAGCGGGCGCGGTAATGCCTATACCGCCAGCATCCTGGATTTAATTGATGACGCGCCCTAGAAGAGCTGCTTTTGGTACCGGTACGGTACCAAAGGTGTTGTTTAAGCCCAGAGCAATTTGTTCAAACACTTGACTCAAGGGAGCCTCGGGGACTTTTAGCGGTAGGGGTTCTCCCGCATCGCCCTGCTCACAGATACGAGGATCGATGGGAATTTGTCCCCAAAGGGGAATGGCTAATTCCGTCGCAATTTGCGCCCCGCCGCCTGACCCAAAAATCGGCGTCGGGTCACCACAGTGACCGCAGAGTAAATAGCTCATGTTCTCGACTAGACCCAACACCGGTACCCCCACATGGCGAAACATATGCACGCTGCGGCGGACATCGGCCAAGGCCACCTGCTGAGGCGTTGTCACCATAACAACGCCTGCGATCGGACTTTCTTGGACAATAGAAATTTGTGCGTCACCGGTGCCGGGGGGAAGGTCGATTAAAAGATAGTCCAACTCGCCCCAGTCCACCTCATGAATAAACTGGGTCAGAATCTTATGCATAACCGGGCCTCGCCAAGCCAGCGGATGGTCTGCCTCGGCCAAAAGACCCACCGACATCAGTTTGATGCCGTGAGCTGCCAAAGGCACAAACTTTTGCCCCTCAGGAGTGTCCCTAACCTGCACGGCTGACTGCCCTAATCCCAACATCTGCGGCACGTTGGGGCCATAAATGTCGGCGTCTAGTAGGCCCACCTTGGCGCCAGTTCGCGTCAGCGCCGCAGCTAAGTTGACGGCAGTCGTGGACTTGCCTACTCCCCCCTTACCACTAGCCACGGCCAGGGTGGTGCGGACGCCGGGAATAGTACAAAGCTGCACATAAGCTTTTTTGCACCAGGGCAACTGCGTCAGCGTTTGCTGTACCTGCTGCTGCAGATTTAGCTGATGGCAGCCAACGTAGAGCTTTAGGTAGACGTAGTCTCCAACAATCTGCAGGTTGCGGATCATCCCCAGACTGACCAGATTATTCTGCAGCGTTGGCTCTGAGATGGCTTTAAGCCTTTGAATCACCGTAGCTTTGCGCCGTGACTCTTCAGGACTCGGAGGTGCTTCCGGTGTTGCTGCTTCATTAGCGCGGTGAAAGGGAGAAACATGATTAGGCATGGGAGGTCTCTGACAGTGATTTCTGAATTTTGTCGATCGCCCGCTGAGAAAAAATTCGCACGTCCATATCGGGATCGTTCAGCGTTTGCTGCAAAGCTGATAGGGCGTCGGTTTGCCCCAAATTTCCTAGGGCCGTAGCGGCATCTCGCCGGACATCGGAATATTCATCCGCTAGAGCTCTGATCAGCACGGGCAGAGCGTGATCGTCAGCCGTCTTTTGCAAGGCTCGGGCAGTGAATTTCCGCACTTGCCATTCATCATCGGCCATCGCTTTTACTAGGGCCTCAATCGCCGCTGGGTCAGCCAGCAAATCTAACGATTGTGCTGCATTCCGTCGCACCTGCCAGTCGGCATCGCTGGTAATGAGCTCGCACAGTAAAGGCACTACAGCCTCATCGGTCAGGTGACCTAGGGTCAAGGTCGTGGCTCGTCGCACCGTCGGCTCCGGATCTTTGGCGAGCGCTAAAGCCGGCTCACACCGCACCACTTGGTTCAAATAGCGCAGCGTTGTTACAGCGGCTTCCCGCAGCTCTGGATTATCAGATTCAAAGAAGGGCAGCACGCTGGGTAACGCCTGAGCATCATGAATTTTGCGCAGCAGCACCAAAACGTTGAGCTGGGCATGCACGTTGCCTAGCTGCAGCACATCCAACAGCTTCATCAGGTCATCGGCAAACACCAACTCCTTCAATGCTGATAGCGCTTCTGTGCGAACTGCCTCATGGGGCGAACCCAGACAACCCATCAGCGGCGCTACCGCCACCGGATTAGCCAACTCCCACAGGGCCGTAATCGCGATTTCTTGGACGGCAGGGTCTTCATCTTTTAGTGCCATGATTAGGGGTTCAATGGTGTCCTCATCCCCCAAATGCTGTAGGGTTTTGACGGCCACTAATCGCTCCTCTAATTCGGACGACTGCAGCATTTCAACCCATTGGGCAACTTCTGGATCAAGATCAGCAATAGACATAAAAGCCTCGCAAATTCGATGACGGTGAGTTCGAGTGGGAGTTAATGAAACGGTGATGAGAAGGGGTGTGGCAGGTATCGGGGCAGGGAGCGATGATGGCTGACTCCTGACGTTAACTCCCTGCCCTGCCCGCTGTTTCCTAACGCAGCAAAAACGGAATCTGTACCGTAATCGCGTTGGTGGGACATTCCTTCTCACAGGGCAGACAGAACCAGCATTCGTCGTATTTCATGTAGGCTTTGCCGGTCTCAGGATTCTTTGCCAGCACGTCTAGCGGACAAACTTCAATGCAGGCGATGCATTTCTTCAGGCATTTAGATTCGTCTACGATGACGGGAACATCGACACGTTGGGTGGTTAAAGCCATGCAATGTCTCCAATAATTTTCAAGGAAATAACCGATTGCAAAAACGTTGATAATGGAAAAGTCAAGGAAGCGGTCAAGCGGCCGCTCTTGGCGAGAGCTAACCTATCAGCGAACCGCGACGTCGTAAACTTCTCGCTCCAGATTCACATCTACGATGTAGGGCTCAACGGGACGCTTGTATAGGACCATGTTGCCGTCGTCATCTTTTTTCAAATTGACGTGGCAAAACCACTCTTCGCTGTTCTTTTCAGGATAATCAAGCCGGTAGTGGTACAGTCCCCAGCGGCTCTCCTTGCGATAGAGAGAAGCGCGGGCCGCCATCTCAGCACAGTCGCGAATAAAATGCACTTCCATACAGCGCATTAGCTCATGGGGGTCATTAGCGCCCATGAGATTCAGCGTTTCTTTGTAAGCCACAAACTTTGACAGACCAATATCCATTTTGTTGGGCGATTTCGGCGGCTGCAGGTAGTCGTTTACGATGCGTCGCAGCTTATATTCCACCTGGGTATGGGGAATGCCGCTGGGATTTTCTAGGGGCTGATAGATGCGGGCTTTTTCCGCTGCCAAAAAGTCGGCATCGGGTTCTACATGTTCCAGACCTTGCAAATAGGTCATGGCGTTTTCACCGGCAATGCGGCCATAGACAAAAGCCCCAATCATATAGTTATGGGGAACACTGGCCATATCGCCCGCAGCATAAAGGCCGGGCACCGAGGTTTCGGCTCGTTCGTTGACCCAAACGCCAGAAGCACTGTGACCGCTGCAGAGGCCAATTTCGGAAATGTTCATTTCCACGCCATTGATGCGATAGTCTTCGCCTCGCCCTTCGTGAAAGCGACCGCGACTGGGGCGCTCGTTAGTCCACAGAACCGTCTCGATTTCAGAGATGGTGTCATCATCCAGGTGATACATCTTGAGATGCACTGGCCCCTTACCCGAATTCAGCTCCTTCCATACCTCCAGCATCATCTGGCCGCTCCAATAGTCGCAGCTAATGAAACGGTGTCCCTCAGCATTGGCGGTGTAAGCGCCAAAGGGGCTAGCGACATAGGCGCAGGCCGGACCGTTGTAGTCCTTAATCAGGGGATTAATCTGAAAACATTCAATGTTGTTAAGCTCAGCTCCGGCATGGTAAGCCATGGAGTAGCCGTCTCCGGCATTGGTGGGATTCTCGTAAGTGCCATAAAGATAGCCGGAGGCGGGCAGTCCCAAACGACCACAGGCTCCCGTACAGAGCACTACAGCTTTGGCTTGAATCACCACAAAATCGCCGCTGCGCACGTCAAAGCCGACAACACCAACCGCTCGACCCTGCTGCACAAGGACTCGAGTTGCCATGACGCGGTTGGTAACCCTGACCTGGTGGCGCCGCACCTGACGCGCCAGAATCTTTTTCAAATCCTTGCCTTCGGGCATAGGCAAGACATACTTGCCGACTCGATGCACCTGCTTGAGATCGTAATTACCTTCATGATCCTTCTGGAATTTGACGCCCCAGCTTTCCAGCTCTTGAATAACATCAAAACCCAGGCGCCCAGTTTCGTACACCGCCTTCTGGTTCAAAATGCCATCATTGGCGATGGTAATTTCGCGGGTGTACTGCTCGGGCGTAGAATTACCGGGAATAACGGCGGTATTGACGCCGTCCATGCCCATCGCGATCGCACCACTACGGCGAATGTTTGCCTTTTCCAAGATTAAGACATCGCTTTCGGGATTAGCCTGCTTAGCTTTGATGCCGGCCATTGTCCCTGCAGTGCCACCACCCACTACTAGAAAATCAGTCTTTAAGTACTGAGTGTCCACTTAATTAACCTCTCGATTTAAAAGTCTTGAAACTTAATTAAGGCTATTAGCATCAATGGCTGTGTCTAAGTCCACACGCAAACTTTCTGCGTCAAGAAGAAACCCGAAGGCTAACTGCTGAATTTAAACACTCAAGCTCATTTGATCAAAGATTGCCTGCTGAATTTGCCTTGTCAAAATTATTTTAGTGGCAGTACTAGTAGTCATCAATGGCATTTGTAATAGAGGCTACGGTTTTTTAATCAAAGATATCTATAAACTCATAAATAACATTCATGAGCTTTGAAGCGACTCTGATTTCCTGTTATTAAGAGGATGATGGTCTAGGATTTAAAGAATTTATCCATAGGAATGCTTAGCTGCTATTTAGAGACACTTCACTTATCGGCACTTAGTATTTAACGAGAAATAGAAAAGCTGGATTGAGTCATATTGTTTTTTAGATGACAAGATTAGAGAAGGATGGAAATCTACCAACTTAAAGTTTTTTTAGAGGTTGCTCGCTGTCTTAGCTTCACCGAGGCAGCCGATACGCTAAATCTGACTCAGCCTGCAGTTAGCGCCAAAATTAAGTCGCTAGAAGCTAGTTTGGGAACGTCTCTCTTTAAGAGGCTGGGAAGACGCATTGAACTCACTCAAGTTGGAGAGTATCTGCTACAAAATGGCCCTCAGTTAGTCGAACTGGAGGGGCAGTTGCTGTCGGAAATTGAAGCCATTTGTCAAGGTAAATTTAATACCTTGAGAATTGGTTGTACAGCCGATATTATGAGTGGCTGGTTGCCTCTGAGAGTTTATAAGTATCGGCAGCTGTTTCCAGAAGTGCAAACCAAGTCTAGCTGCTATGGCTCAACCGAAGAACTCTATCGAGCAGTTAAAACGGGAGAGATAGATTTAGCCTTTTCGGGATTGAGTTTCTCTAAATTTGACGAGGTTTCTGAAAAAGTTATTGACACCGTAAATTATGGTTTGGTGGTATCACACAGCCATAGCCTAGCGAGACAATCTTGGCTGAGTCTAAAGGAGTTGACCAATCAATCTTGGGTGTTGCGTTCCGAAGACTGCGCTAGCAGCATTATTTTGAAAGAACGCATGCACGAGTTGGGGGTTAACTTAAGCGACTTTGCCTCCATTGAAACGGTCGATACCCATCACTTAATTCCAGCTTATTTACTGCAGGGACATTACGTTAGTTTTGCCTCAGACTTAGAGTTTCAAGTGGAACGGCAGGCCGGCCTAATTTGCACTGTGCCGCTGGAGGAATTTGCCCTAGAGATTCCTTTGTTTTTGATTATGTCAAAACGTCTTAGTCGGGCACTTACAACCGATACGGCCAAATCGTTTGCAAGTAAGCAAACGCTGGAGCCCATTCGACAGTTTACGGCGATGCTGCAAACCCAGCGCCAGCTAAATCGTCAATCGCCGTCGAGTCTGTTGCCTGTCCTGACATCATCTACCACGACTCGCTTACCGTCTCAGCCCTCCGCATCTGAATTACCCCGGTTTCAAGCGCCTTACTTTCAGGTGCGGTCAGCTAAAGGCAGCCCTTCCGAAACGTTGAAATTGACGATCGGTACCCAAAATCAGACGATTCAAACGGTGACAGCAGGGCTGATTATCCAGCGTTTAGGGTTACTAGAGCACTTTTTACCCCGTGAAGGACGCTACAGCAATGTGCGCTATCAGGTGCACTGGGCGAACTATATTTCTGGTGCCCCAATTGTCGCAGGATTAAAGGCCAAGGAAATCGACATTGGCGTGTTGGGAGATTATCCGTTGCTCCTGAGTGCAGTCCCGGCCAGTGAAACATCCCCTGCTGTGGGGACTCGCCTGATTAGTTTTGTCGCGAGCAGTCCGGATGGCACCGGCAACGATATTGTGGTGCCCTATCGTTCTCAGCTCAACAGTATTGAGGATTTGGGCGGGCGCACGATCGCGGTACCGTTTGAGTCAGCCGCCCACGGCATGGTGATGCGATCGCTGCATCATCGGCAGCTTTTGCAGCAGGTCACTCTGACCGAAATTGACACCCTTAGCGCCCGAAAACTGACTAAGCCTTTGCCTCAAGTTGACGGATATGCCTATTTTGCACCGTTTCATGAGATTGCTAAGCATCAGGGACAGTTTCGTCGCTTACATCAAGAGCGCATTGATGAACTGCCGACGTTTCATGGCGTCGTGATCCGCGATGACCTAGCCGAGCAGTATCCTGAAATTGCGGTGGCCTACCTGCAGGCGCTGCTGGCAGCCCAGCATTGGTACACCACTTATCCGGTCGCGACCACCCTGGTGAGTCGTTGGGCCAATATGGATACCGGGATTGTGGTTAAGACCCTGCAATCGGCTGAAAGTTTGGACGCTGATGCGGTTTATCGTTCAGAAACGCAGCTGCGCTCTGACTGGCTGCAGGCTCACATTCACCAACTCAGCCAAATTCAGGGTCAGGAGTCACTGGCTCAGCTCAACTTAGAACATTGGGTGCAGTCGGAATTTTTAGATAAGGCGATCGCGTCATTTTAGGAGAGCCGCTATGCTAGCAACGTAAAGCGCAGCCAGGGGCTGCGTCTTTATGAGCACTCTCTAAGATGCCTTGATGCCACTCGCCAAACACTTGCCAAGCTGGTTGAGCACACTATGCTTAACCTGTGCTGCCCTCATTGCTTTTGCCGGGAACTCCATCTTGTCGCGACTGGTTTTGGGGCAAGCGTTGATGGATGCCGCGACCTTCTCTAGCCTGCGCCTGATCTTTGGGGCCGTTACCCTCGCACTGCTACTGATGCTTCATGGCGAAACCAGCATCCTGAAAGGAGGCAACTGGCGCAGCGCCACGGTATTAGTTATTTACGCGATCGCATTTTCGCTAAGCTATTTGTCACTGACAACCGCAACGGGGGCGCTGATTCTGTTTGGGGTTACACAAGTGACGATGTTGCTGCTCGCCCTCAATGCCGGTAACCGCCCCCGTGCACTCCAGTGGTTGGGGTTAGTCATGGCGCTCGGCGGTCTTGTCTACCTCTTGCTGCCCGGCGTCGAGGCCCCACCGATTACGGGAGCCGCGCTCATGGGTTTAGCCGGAGTTGCCTGGGGAAGCTACACCTATCTGGGCCATAAGTCAGCAGCGCCTCTGGCACAAACAGCCGGTAACTTCATTCGGGCTGTGCCGCTGGTCATTATCATCAACATCTGCCTGCTGTCACAGTTCCATGCAGAATTTGTCGGTGTATTACTGGCGGCTGTGGTGGGAGCGCTGACCTCAGGTTTGGGGTATGTCGCCTGGTATGCCGCCCTGAAAAATCTCGCCCCCATTCAGGCGGCAACCGTACAGCTCTGCGTCCCCATTATTGCGGCAATTGGAGGCTTGGTCTTGGTGTCCGAAACCCTGTCAATGCGCCTCTTTTTATCCGCGTTGATTGTATTGGGGGGCATTGCCCTAGCGCTTTTAGGGCGAAAATATTAGCGAGGCATTGGAGAGGCGCTCCCTGCCTTTTTCAGGAAAAACGCTATCTTTTTAAGGCAAGAGCAGCTTTAAATGGAGAAGGCAGTCGCTCCCAGCTTTTTAACCCGGCATCGGTGAAATATTGACCCTAACGTCACCAAGTATCTCTCCGTAAACGGCTGACTAATCATCGTTATTCCCGTCGGCAAACCGTTGGTTTGAAAGCCATTGGGAACGGCAATGGCCGCCAGATCCAGCAAGTTCACAAAATTGGTGTAGTAGCCTAAGTTAGAATTAAGTTCGAGGGGATTATCCATAACTTCAGAAATCTTGTAGGCTGTGCCGATTGTCGGCACCATTAGCACGTCAATTTCGTCCCATAAAGGCTCAATCGCTCTTTTGATGTTGGCGAGTTTATACAGACTCTCAAAAACTTCTGATGCCAAAATATCTTTGGATTTTAAAAGAATATCGCGGGTAATGGGAAAAACTGCATCAGGATTTGCCTCTATAAACTTGCCCACAGAGACATATCGTTCAGCTACCCAAGGCCCGTTAAAGAGCAGATTATTCGCGTCTAAAAAAGGCTGATAGCTAATTTCATGACAGTCGCCTCCCAAGGCCTTAAGGGTTTTAACCGCTTGATCAAAAGCTGCCTCCACATCGGCATTGCCAAAGAAATTGAGGGATGACTTCTCGGGAACGCCAAACCGAAAAGTCTGTCCCTGTTGATAATGAGCAAACCGGTTTGAAGGACAGGCTTCTCGCCGCGAAAAAGGATCTTCGGGGTTAAACTCTTTGGCCACCTCAAAAACTTTTAAAGAATCTTCTGCGGTTAAGGCAAAAATTGAGACACAATCCAAGGTTTTGCAGGCATCAACCATATGAGATTTACTGATGATGCCTCGCGTCGGTTTCAGACCCACAATGTTGTTTAAGCTGGCAGGTACCCGGCCCGAACCGCCGGTATCAGTTCCGATGGAAAAAGACACCAGCCCCATCGCCACCGATAGGGCCGAGCCAGAACTCGACCCGCCGGGAATATAGTCTTTAGCAAAAGAGTTATGGGGCACATCATACCCGGTGCGAATGCCCACCAGCCCTGTGGCAAACTGATCCAAATTGGTTTTGCCGATTAGAATGGCCCCGGCTGCCAGCAATTTTGCGATCGCGGGATTGGTGTGTTGAGCCTGGTAGGCAAAGTCAGGACACCCGGCCGAAGTTGGCATGGCGGCAATATCAATACAGTCCTTAACGCTGAAGGGAATTCCCCAGAGAGGCATCGTGGCTCGTTTTTCAGTAGAGAGTTGCTCCAGCTTCTCTGCTTGCGCTAACACCTCGTTCTGAGGCAGCAAATAGGTCCAAGTCCCCTTAATATCGAACTGCTCAATTTGCTCAAAAATCCCACTGACGACTGTTTTGGGAGTGAGCTGATTAGTCCGGTAAAGGTCCTCTAGAGTGGAAATTGATAAGGGAATCGGCGTTGAAATTGACATCTAGCTGACCTTTCTGGAGTTATCGTACCCATTGGCAATTCTAGATTTCATATGGCCTTACGGACACAAAAGAAACTCTTATCTTTCTCGAAGACGTTATGGGAGAGATGAAACCGTTAGGCTGACGCTGAATTTTATATGACGTTAAAAAAGCCGAATGAGGACAATGAAAAGTAGCTGGTTTAAGTAGAAAAGAATCCAGGAATCAGGAGGGCCCTGGATTCTAAATTTTGAATGTAATCTCGCTAAATAACCAGAGTTTCCTAACCTAAACGGACACTTCCTTTCTTGCAGAAATGGCTCCTAGTAGCGTTGTTGAGGAAGTCACCCAGCCAAAAATAGTAGAGACCATTTTTACGGATATTTGGTGGAATTCAGGTGAAAATGACGCACAGCAATCCTCCAAAAGCAAACACTCATATCCCAAGTCATTGGCGGTTCTTAGGGTGGTGTGTACACAACATTCCGTCGTGACGCCTGTGAACAATAACTGTTTGATTCCCCGCTGACGCAAGATCAAATCTAAATCCGTTGCGACAAATGCCCCCTTGCCGGGCTTATCTAAAACAATCTCTGCCGCTAAGGGCTGCAATTCGTCCACAAAATCATGGCTTTTGGAGCCGCGCGTTAGCAATCGTCCCATCACCCCCTCACTGCCGATTTCCGCCTGTTGATGACGAGAGCGCGCCAATTTGTGGGGCGGGCAGTCGCTTAAATCTGGGCGATGCCCTTCGCGGGTATGAATAATCGTTACCGGAGTTTGTCGCAATTCGGCTAATAGCGCCTGCAAGGGCTGGATGGGCTTTTGCGTCTGGCTGACATCAAACCCTTTGCGATCGCCCCACCCACCGGGCGTGCAAAAGTCGTTTTGCATATCAATCACCATCAATGCCGTCTGTTCGAGCATCAGCGGCAACGGATAGGGTTGGGCGGGGACGATGATGATAGGGGCATTCATTGAGACTAAGGGGCGATTTTGGCCTAGCGATTGGCAATTTTGGCGTGGAAACTGCGGAGTCCCCGGCGAAAAGAACCAAACTGTACAGAAGTTAGGAAGACCCTAACTTTGGGTTATTGACTTCGGCTCTTTAATCGCGATCGCCCTGCTTAAACAATTGCTCTTCAAGCCTGCTGCACTTTGAAAAAGTCAAGCAGGAACAGGGCATAGATTTTGGTGGCCGCCACCACTTTTTCCATATCAATAAATTCGTTCACCGGGGGCCAGCCATCTTCTCCCGGCCCAAATGTGATGGACGGGATGCCGCTGTGGGAGAATCGCAGCGTATCGCAGTAGGCATTTTTGCGATAAAGAACGGGATCTTTGCCCAGCACCTTCTGATAGGCCTTTGAAAGGGCCTGCACGTGGGCCGCTTCGGCAGGAACCTCAATCGACGCCGGGACGAAGGTTTCCCCCGCGACCTGGCTAACGGTCACTTGAAAGCTTGAGTCTGCAGCTTGACATTGGGCAATGACCTTTTCAATATCTTGGACAACTGATTCATAGGTCATGCCTGGCACCAGTCCAATTACCCATACCCGAGCTTTGCAAGAGGGGGGCGTAAACTGGCCTTCGCCAATTTTGCCCGCTTCGATTTTGACGGGGCAGATGCTGGGCTGCGTGGGGCCATAAATTGCTGGAGCCGCGTGGGTAAAGGTTGTATGGCGCAGCGCCTCAATCAGCTGGGCCATATGCAAGATGGGGTTTACGCCTTCATCCGGTCGCCAAATGTGCGATCGCACTCCAGTGGTCTCAATATCCACCAAACAGAGGCCCGAATGGGCCAGGGCAATGCCAATTCCCCAGTCATCGCCATCGGTCCAGGAGGTCGGCTCAG
Source organism: Cyanobacteria bacterium P01_C01_bin.70 (assembly GCA_039026015.1). Lineage (GTDB taxonomy): Bacteria > Cyanobacteriota > Cyanobacteriia > Phormidesmidales > Phormidesmidaceae > Halomicronema. The sequence continues at coordinate 13,359 of JBCCNE010000040.1, forward strand.
CCGTAATTTCATAGTCGGCGGTGAGGCCATAATCATTCAGCAGATGAAGCGCCCCAGCTCTGCCATGGCGCTCTTCATCAACGGTGTAGGCACAAATCAGCTCGCCATTGATTTTCACCCCAGCTTGACGCAACATCTCCACCGCGATCAGCTGACAAGCCATGTTTCCCCGGGTATCAGACGTGCCGCGGCCATACAGATAGCGACCCTGCAGCGTGGCGTTGTAGGGGTTATGAGCCGACATATGCCACTCGCTGGGATCACAGGATGGGTAGGTATCCAAATGATCGTTAAAAATCAGCGAAGGGCCCGGCAAGCCGTCATTCCAACGGGCTACGACATTCGGGCGACCCTTAATGGCGGATACCCATTCCACCTCCAGGCCCAGGGACTGCAAGTGCTGCCCTACCTGCCGAGAGATATCTTCTTCATGGGCCATCGGTGCCTCTGGATCGATGGAATTACCACAGCCCGGTTGCCCCGTCGGCACCAGCTCTTTGATAAGCTGCACACATTTTTCGGTCGTAATGCCAGCTAGAACCTGCTGTTCCAGATCAGCCAGTTCGGAAGGATCGGAAAGGGCTTGTATCATGAGTTTTGCTCCGATGGTGATGAGTGTTGGGGAATGGGGTGATGGGGTGACGAGGTGTTGGAGTGATGGGGTGATGGGGTAATGGGGTGTCGAAGTGACGGGGTGGCAGGGTTGCAGAGTGTTTAGGTTAGTGGGTAGATGATTGCTTGGAAATGTGAGGAGTTAAGTAGTCTCAGTTATGCGTGGTGAATTGAACTAAGACCTCGTAATGCCAAATTCTTTACTCCCCTACTCCCCTACTCCCCTACTCCCCCACTCCCTAGCTCCACCTGCTCCCTAGCTTTGCCAGTGCACAATGCGCCGGGAGACGAATCCCAGGCAAAAGTCCGAGAGGACGCCGAAAAATCCAATGATTAAAATGCCGACAAACAGCGCTTCAACGTTAAAGAAAACGCTGGCATCCTGAATGATATAGCCGACTCCGATATCGCCAGCCAATAACTCTGAGGCAACTAAAATACCAAAATCAACGGAAAGCGCAACGCGCATCCCAGTAAAGATGCTGGGCAGGGCAGCGGGAAAAATCACGTACAGGAAGATGGCTAGATCGTTTGCCCCCAGGGTTCGGGCCGCCAGAATCTTATCTTGGGGGCACGATCGCACTCCAGCGATCGTATTGAGCATCACGATCAGGGAACCAGCGTAGAGGATGATCAGCACTTTCGACACTTCGCCAATGCCGAACCAGAGGATAAAAAGCGTGATAAACGCTAGGGGGGGAATGGGGCGAAGCAGTTCGGTCACCACGTAGAATGCGGCCCGCACATATTTGTAATAGCCCATCAGCAGGCCTAGGGATAGCCCCACAACCGTGCCAATGCCAAAGGCGATAAACACCCGTCGCAGACTCCCCAAAATATGGGTGATCAGAGGCGTGCCCGCGTAGCCTTTGTTCACCATGGCCAGAAATTCCGTCACAATTCCCGACAGGCTGGGCAAAAACAGCTCGTCAATCCAGCCCTGGCGAGTGGTAATCTCCCAGACGGTGAGGATTAGCAGCGGAATAACGATGCCAACGCAAAACAATGTCCCCTTTTCGCGCAGCTCTTGGGTTTGCAGATCCTGTTCCTCAAATACAGGAGCCCGACTTTTCTTAGATACTGCTTGAGACATTTAGCTAATGGCCTTCATTTTCAAATACAGTTCGGTGCGGTAGTGGTTAAACGCCTCTGAGACGCGATTCATGGCGGCATAGCGGGGTTCTGGTAGCTGAATCGAGGTTTCATGGTAAATTCCCCCCAGGTCACGATCTAGGATCACGATGCGATCGCTTAAAAACACCGCCTCCTCAATGCTGTGAGTGACAAATAAAATCGCCCCCGCCACCTGCTCGTGCAGCTTTAGCAGTTCCTCCTGGAGGCCTTCGCGAGTCTGCACATCCACCGCCGCAAACGGTTCATCCATCAGCAAGATTTCCGGCTGCACGACCATTGAGCGCGCCACTGCTACCCGCTGACGCATGCCGCCAGAGAGCTGATAGGGATACTTGCGTTCACTGCCCCGCAGACCCACTAGCTCAATGATGGTTTTAACCCGCTGCTGCTGTTCGTACTTGGAAAGGGATTTAAACCGAAATCCAAAAGCAATATTCTGCTCAACGGTCATCCAGTCAAACAGCGCGTTGCTTTGAAACACAACGCCCCGCCGCGCTGACGGCCCTTTAACCACCTCTCCACTGTGGGTGACGCGACCCGACAGCGGCTTATAGAATCCGGCAATCAGATTCAGAATAGTCGACTTGCCGCAGCCCGACGGCCCCAAGAGAGTCAAAAACTCACCGCGCCGAATACGCAAGCCAAAGTCCTGCAGCACCAGCCGTTTGCGGCTGTAACCAAAAGCCACCTGCTCAAGACAAATCACTTCATCTTGAGCTGGGTGGGCGTTAGGACGGTCGTGGAGAGACGAACTGCTTGGCGATATCGAAGGAAGTTGGGTCATAAGCGGCTTCAAACCTAAAGCAAAAAGCTATCTCGGTGTCAGCAATGGGCGGAGAGCTAGTATGCAGAAGTCAAGAGCGCACCCGATTTTGGCTGCTGTTCCCTGACTCTCCACCCAGCCAGACATCGCGATTTAGCCGGTATCACTGACCTCCCGAATTATTTCGATTCGAGATATTCAGCAACATACGACGAATTGATCAGCGGCGACAGGTCATCAGGAACACTATCCAAACGTCCTTGGTCAACCAGGAAGACGGCATATTCCTCATAGGCTTGGAAAAGGTCGGTAGATTCCGGCTGACCCGGCTCGCCCAGCCAGTCGTTCGAAAGCTGATCTTCCATCATCACCACGGTTGACCCCTGGCGATCAACCATGGCCCCAAATTCCTCGGGGGAGAGATTTAGACGCTCTGCTTCCCACTTTTGGCCTGACCCAATATCAGCCAGATAGTCCTGCTGGGCCATGTCCCAAGCTGCCATGAACTTCTGCATGACCTCGGGATTCTCTTCGGCAAATTCTGACCGCACGGCCCACAAGGCGACAGCGTACGCCCCGACAGATTTAGCCGTAGCGATGTCGGCGCCACCAAGCTCGTTCAGCTTGCCAGCAGCGGGCTCCCACGTCCAAGCGGCGTCAATCCTGCCAGCGGAGAAGGCCGCTGCCATTTCAGAAGGCTTCAGATTGACCAAGTTCACGTCATCCTGCGACACTCCCGCCTGGTCAAGGGCAGCGAGTAAGGAATGATGCCCAGAAGTGCCAATCGTCACCCCGATATTTTTGCCCGCCAGCTCGGCAGTCTCGGCGATGCCTTCCCCCGCAATCAGACGCTCAGCCGTCAGCGGCGCATGGTCTAAGAGCACCACTTCAATGTCAATTCCAGTCGCAAAGGCCGTCAGGGAAGGAAAGGGAAAAAACCAAGTAATGTCGACTTCGCCTGCTGCCAAAGCGGGCACCATTGCTCCACCGGAGGAGTATGGACTCAATTCAACATCCAAGCCCACTTCCTCAAAATAGCCTTCCTTAGCAGCGACCATGGTGATGTTGTTGATGTCGCCGGTCTGAAACCCGACTCGCACCTTGGGCAG
>JBCCNE010000041.1:0-16890 GCA_039026015.1 Cyanobacteria bacterium P01_C01_bin.70
CTGCTCACGAATACTGCGAGCGATCGCGGATACATCTTCATCGCCGAAGCCGCGGCCAATCAGTCCAGTTTCAACCTGCTCGACGTAGGCGGCCATGGGCAAAGTGACGCCCAGTTCTCTAGCGGCTTCTAGCGCAATGTTGAGATCTTTACGGTGCAGCCGTACCCGAAAACCCAGCGGGTAGTCGTTGTTGATCATATTGCTGGAACGATGGTCGAGCCCCCAGGAGCCGGCTGCTCCCCCACTCACTGCTGGCACTACTCGATCCATATCCAGATCGGCCTTAAGTCCCAGGGCCATGCCTTCAGCGATCGCCCAGTAGGTGCCCGCCACAATAATCTGGTTGATGGCTTTGGTCGTCTGACCTGCTCCAATGGGCCCCACATGGGTAATAGTTTGGCCCATCGCCGACAGCACTGGTCGCACGGTTGCAACCGCAGCGGCAGTGCCTCCCACCATAATCGACAGTGTGCCGTGCTGAGCGCCCTCTGACCCACCCGAAACCGGCGCATCGACCATTACGATTTGGGCAGCAGCTAGTTCATCCGCAATTTGTCGGGTCGCTGTGGGGCTAATGGTTGACATATCAACGACGACGGCGCCGGGCTGCGCCCCATAGATAATGCCGTCGGCTCCGAGAATCACCGCTTCTACATCAGGAGTGTCGCTGACGCAGGTAATAATTACCTCGGCGGTTTGAGCTGCTGCCCGGGGAGAGTCAGCCCGCTGCCCCCCGGCGGCAACCAGGGGCAGTTCGCGATCGCGGGTGCGATTGTAAACTGTCACCGCATGCCCTGCCTGCAGCAGATTCATCGCCATCGGTGCGCCCATGGTGCCTAGGCCAATAAATGCAACTTTCACAACTGCTTTCCATAGCTCAGCTTCATTAGGCTATCGTGGATCACAGTGGTGCAAACTGCTGTTCTAAAATGGCAACGGAGCTGAGACACCCCAGCGTACCGTTTACAAACCTCAGCAATCGAGATAGATCCTGAAGGAAAAGCGCTACTTTTTGGCGAACCCGATATACTGTGCCCATCTTGGAACGCTGACTTGTTTGGCTGGATATAGAGTCGGATGAGTTAGGTCTTTAAGCCAGTCACGCTCGATCGTTTGCCGCCAGACCTGTGTCACAGAGCCCATGAGCAGTCTTCACAACTCACCGCCTAATGGATCGCAGGGACCGCGGCGTCCATCTGCTCCTTCGGAGTTTGATTCCGGCTCGCCGCCGCCCCCCAAGCGGGACCAGCGTCCTCGTCCTTATGACAACTGGCAGCAGCAATCGCCAATGACGCCAGCGCCTCGGCGAACATCCCAGTCTCGTCAGCCATCTCAGCCGATGGCGGCATACCCAGCGGCAAGCAGAACAGTGGCGTCTGCTGCTCCTTCCCAGGCAGAAACAGCCGCTGCCCCGGCGGAGAGCCGCTTTAATCGCTGGTTGGTGGGGGCCTTTCTGATGGTGATCGTGTTTGGCGGAGTAGCTGGGGCCTCTGCTGTGAGCCTGTTACGCATTCCTAACTTGCCTAATTGTCGGGCCATCTTTTGGCCGCTAGCCTCAGCCGCGACTCGGCTACAGTGCGCTGAAGCGTATGCCGATCAGGGGTCAGTTGAGAGTTTGCTAGCTGCGATCTCCCTGGTTGAAGCCTTGCCAGACGATCATCCGCTGCGCAGCGAAATCAATGACCGGGTAGAGCTGTGGGCCGACGAGATTTTATACATTGCTGACCAAACCTTTAACAATGGAGAGCTAGAAACGGCTATTTCTATAGCCGAGCAAATCCCTGAAAATACAGCAGCGGCGGCCTTGGTGAGGGATCGTATTGAGCAATGGCAAGCAATTTGGGAACAGGCCGAGTCGATCTTTCGCGAAGCAGAGAATCATTTGCGAGCTTCCAACTTCCGCGAAGCTTTTTCGGCGGCGATTCAGTTGCGCACCGTAGACAATGAATATTGGGCTGGCACTCGCTACGAAGAACTGACGAGCTTGATCACGCTTACCCGTGAAGAAGTCAACATTCTGGCCAACGCCGAACGCACCGCCCGCAGCGGCAGCCTCGACGATATTGTGGCGGCGATTGAACAGGTCGCGGCGATCGCTCCGGACAGCTACGTTTACGACCAAGCCCAAACGGTTTTAGCCACTCTCAGTGGTGACCTGCTCGATTTGGCCGAAGCAGCCCTGGCGGATCAAAACAGTGCAGAGGCGCTGAGAATTTTAGGCGAAATTCCCGACTCCGTTGGCCTAGAAAGAGAGATTGCTGATTTCCGCACCTTGGCGGAAGCTTATGAGCTGACCTGGATGGGTACTACGGCGGGCTACGAAGCCGCGATTGTGCGTTTGCAAAGCATCGGCAGCGATCGCCCACTTTATGCCCGGGCCCGTGAGCTGCGTCAGCAGTGGCAGGCTGAACTCGAAGGGGTGGCGCAGTTGAATTGGGCGCAACAGGTGGCTAGTTCGGGTAATGTTGAGAGTCTGCGAGCGGCTATTACCGAAGCCGAAGAGGTTGCCCCCAGCAACCCTATGTGGGATGCGACTCAAGCGCAGATTGAAGAGTGGCGACTCGACATTGCCCAGATTGAAGATCAGCCTTACATCGACCGGGCCAAACTAACGGCGACCGGTGGCGATCGCGCCAACCTGCAGGCGGCAATTACCGAAGTGCAGCAAATTTCCAGCAACAGTGCCCTCTATGACGAAGCCCAGGAACTGGCGGCCGACTGGCGCTGGCAAATCCAGCGGCTAGACAATCAGCCCATTTTAAATCAAGCTCGCACCCTGGCCGATTCCGGTCGACTGGCGCAAGCCATTGAGGTAGCCTCCAGCATTCCAGCCGACCAGGCGGTTTACGACGAAGCCCAGACCGCCATCGCCAACTGGCAGTCGCAGCAGCAAGGCCGCGAGTACTATCAGCAGGCGCTGCTGGTAGCGGAATCAGGAACCGCAGGCGGACTCATCCGTGCAATCAACCTGGCGCGAAGCGTTCCTCAATCGAGTCCTGACTGGACTCTGGCTCAACAGGCCGCCGATCAGTGGAGCTGGGACGCTTTGGCGATCGCTGAGTCGACCGCCTTTAGCAATCCCTCGGCGGCGGCGGATATGGCCCGACAAATACCCCAGGGGACAGCCGCCTACAGCGCCGCACAGCAGCGGTTACAAGAGTGGCAGGTTACTCTTAGCGACCCTAATGCCGTCGAAGCGATCGATCAATAATTCAGCTATTTCCAGCCCACCACAAGGTAGTCCTGCGCTGAGCATTGTGCTCTCAAATAAAAGACCGGAGGACAGACAGACTTGACGGTGGCTTATTTACCCGTTGTCCTGTTGCTCCTTTTCTAAAGCTACCAGTGTTGAAATTGAAGGCATGGCACTGCCAACGTTGGCGAATTCCTGTCACTCTTTCGGAGACGCTACGCGTTTCTTTGATGCCCGTAAGGCCATGCGAAAATCTAAAATTGAGAGTTGTTGATATTAGCCCCCTCTCAGGAGCGAAACGTAGCCAGCTTTTGCTTAGTTCGAGGCCACGTTAGCCAACATCTTGTCTCAGCAAACGTCGTTCAGGAGACTCAAATATGGCTGAAAAAGTGGCAATTGTGACTGCCGGTGGCAGCGGTATGGGAGCCGAAACCGCCCGTCAATTAGCGGCTGAGGACTATCGGGTGGCGATTTTGTCTTCGTCTGGTAAGGGGGAAGCCCTTGCGCAAGAATTGGGCGGCATCGGCGTCACTGGCTCCAACCGATCAAATGCTGATCTACAACAGCTGATAGACAAAGCTGTGGATGCTTGGGGCCGCGTCGATGTTTTGGTGAATAGTGCTGGCCATGGTCCCAAAGGTCCGCTGTTGGATTTGACGGACGACGATTGGCATCACGGAATGGAGGTCTATCTGCTGAATGTGGTGCGCCCGGCGCGACTAGTTACGCCGATCATGCAATCTCAAAAATCGGGCGTTATTATCAACATTTCTACCTTCGCCGCATTTGAACCTGACCCAGCCTTTCCTACTTCCGGAGTCTTTCGTGCCGGATTAGCCGCCTATGCCAAGCTCTTTGCCGATCGCTACGCGGCTGACAACATCCGCATGAACAATGTCCTGCCCGGCTTTATCGACAGCCTGCCTGAAAAACCGCAGTTTCGCGATCGCATTCCACTGGGCCGCTATGGCAAAGCCACAGAAGTTGCTCAAGTCATCACCTTTTTAGCATCGGCAGGGGCCGCCTACATCACGGGCCAAAATCTGCGAGTTGATGGCGGCATTACCCGCGCAGTTTAGGACGCTTACCGAAAACAATAAACAATTCGTAGAACTATTCTTCACCATCTTCATAGGCTAAGAGCGCTTCAAAGCTCTAGGATCATGGCGCCAACTATACAGAACGTGAATGAATAACAGCGTTGTGGGGTTCTTCGCGAACGTCTATGGCATGAGAGTTTTGGGTCTGTTAGGGCGATACTCGTTCTGCGATCGCCTCGGTTCCATATACCGTTTTCCACGCCTCAACGGTGCCTTCACCAATTTTGCTGTCAATCGTTTCGCCGCTGTCGGTGATCAAGCGAATGCTAATGACGCTATCGGGAGCATTTTGCAAGGCGGCGGCTACCGCGTCACTAACAGGAAACATGCTTTCTTGGCCAGAAATCTGCAGCACTTCGTCCTCAACTTTGATGAATAGCTGAGTGATGTTTCTAGAGTTGTCAAATATAGAACAGCTAGAGGGTATTGCAACTCCTCTAGGCTGACTCAAGCAGTCGCGATCGCGAACAATCGACAATACCCTAATAGAGTCTCGAGTCCAGAGACTTTGCACCTCTACTCGAACGTTTGTGTTGAGTAAGCGCCCAAAAAAGGAGTGGCGATCGAAGACACCAACAAAGTTTCCCTCAAACGGGTCATTGATTTGAACCGGCTCGGACCAGGGCAGATTTCGGTCGGTGCCCAGCGCTGCAGAATCAACACTAACCAGTTCAGTTTCAAAATCATCAGCGGCAGAAGCGACCGCAGCACTAATCGACAAGATTGACAATGCGCCTAGACCAATGAAGAGTTGCTTGAACATGGCTTATTTCAGCGTAAGTAAAAACTCAATTCGACGTTAGCACAGCCGTTTGAGAGGATAATGACTCCAATAAGACTAAGATTCCAACTAATTAGGGTCATTATTTGATGTTTTTTAATCAAATCATCAAATCAGAAACTGCCTCACAGAGGATTTGCTAACTCCGTGAATTTTAGTGAGCCAAAATCGTCATACTTTTATTGAATCCGGCAGAGATTTTGATGATTCAGTAGAGAATCGATCAACTACCTGTCCTTTTTTAATTTTAAATTTATTTAAGATTTATTGTATAAATTAGCTCTAAAGGATAATTTTTAACCTCTCTAAAAGACCATAAAATCAAGATCTTTACACTTTTAGATCAACTTCGGAAAAAATTGCTCACATTCTTATCTGGCAGTAATCTTAGTGCTCTCTTAAGATTTAGCTTTAAGGAATGGCTGCTTGGCGCTGCAAAGGCCATAGAAGTCGATTGAGCCAATCGCGACGGTCTTTGGGGTGAGCCTAGAACGAGCTTGCCCTAATTAATCAGTCGAGTACACCAGAAATTTGAGCTGTCCTAGCTTGATTGCGCACTGCCAGAGTCTTGAATCAAAATTGAATAACTATTCTTATGTCAAGACTTGCTTTGCTAGGTAAGTCTCAATATTAGACAAAAGAAAGCCACTTCGGGTCTTGCAAGTATTTTTGATAGACTCATTCTTAGATCAAGCGACTCAGTAAAGAGGCTGGATTAATTCATACATGTTATCGTCAATCTTATTTTGGGACTTAATAAATTTTTTTTAGACTCGAAGATATCCTCTGAAGTCTTAAATCAAGAATTCCTACGGCTTGTCATTCAAGTCGATGTCATGTTCTACTTCATTGAAAGATTCATGAAAAGACTTGAATGTATCAAAAAAAGACCTACTGTGAGTATATTAAGTCTTAAAATAAGACTATCATTTCATTGAAGAAAACTTTTGACAGAAGCTTTTTCAGGGCGATCGTTTCACAGATATCCTGGAATTAAGTTGAGACTTAAAAGATCATATTTGAGTCCTGGATCATGAACTTTAAGACTCAATGCGGGCATGAACCCTAGAATGCTATGCATCTGAATTTTTGAGGGGGATTCGAAAGCCTTAACCTGCAGTTGTTGACGCGTGCCAATGTTTTTGCCCAACTAGAAGCTTCAAAGACTAGCCTGGTAACGACTAAGGTTGACTGGCGTGATTGTTGTCGATCGATCTTAATTTGAGACTTAACTGTATCTTCTGGAGTCCTTTTGAGATACTTTTAAGTCTTATAGCTAGATAGACTATTGGTTCGTTGCAGTGCTGTTCGAGCACAATTCTACTAATTGTGATTACTATAGATGGCGAGCTAGAGAAGAGCGCGATCGCCAGCTAAAATATCCATGCCAAGGTTAGCAAGGCGATCGGAGAAGGTGAGATTTAGTCCAAAAGTAGTCCAGAAAATAAATTTTCGACTTAAATCATTTGCTCTAGAAGGCCTCTCAGAAGTCGAATAGTTGCGACTTCCGCAACTATTCATGGTTGTCTCTTTGCTTAGAACCGATGAATAGAAGAGGTTTGCTCGAACAAGCCACAACACCAAGCTCATCCGATTCAGCCAGATCGCCCGTCATCTTACCTCGCCGCCTTATCCTGATGGACTCGACAACATCCACTTAGTCTCATAGCTAGACTTGTCGGAATTTAATTAAGTCTATATTTTAGTTGAAATAGTCTCAAAAGGAGAATAAACATCACATGGTTCTGGGGTTCGACAGTGATGAACTTCGCTGATGATGGATGGCTTTGGAAGTCTCAAATCACAATTTAGTATCGTCTTTCCGATGGACACTTCTCCATCTCTCTGTTCCTGAAGCTGTCATAGCGCCTCTTGAGTAGTTCTAGCGAGTAATCTGCCACCATATAGATACGTTCCAACCGCTGTTTTTCATAGAGGGGGCTCGTGTAAGGAGGGGCCACAATTCTCGCCAACACCAAGCCAACGCCCGCCCCGATCGCAGTCGTCACCAAGCCAGCAAACTAGATTTTGCGTTTCCAGTCGCCTTTTAAGCCCTGCTGGACAGCAGCTTCTACTGCTGTATCCATCACAACGAGCAAACTATAGTCTTACCGTAATGAAAGTATGTTGCAGAAGTGTCCAGGCTCTTTGTACTTATGGCACATGATTCGACAGACCGCTCGACCACGTTAGCGGAGACATTATTGTCGTCGTCTTCGATTGCTCAACGCTATCGGGCTACTCAGTCTATGGTTGTTGATTATGCGTTGGGAGTTGCCATTATTGCGCTTAACCCATTTCAATCTTGGTTAATGTTGACCCTCGGCATTGTCAGCATCATCATTCTCAAAATGATGTGGGACATTCGCCGCAAGTTGCCCTCTCCAGGAGGGCATCACTTCTGAGCGATCGCAAGTTATCTCTTCAACTTGCTGGGAGCCCCAACTATGGGGTTTATGGCATTGTTGACAATGATTTTTATTGGCGTGGTCTTTCCAGTAATGAGCCGCTTTGCCTTATCAGCAGTGCTGATGACCGTGACCTGGATTGTGGGTGCTGTGACCAATCAGTTTTTCTTAAACGGGTATTTGAACCTTGCGAGTAGGTTAGGAAAAGGAGAAATTAATGGCTAAACTCACCCGTCGACAGCTGCTGCTAAGGGGGGCTGGGGGGCAGCGTCGTCGCCACAGGCATCCATGAGTCCTCTCGCTTGCGATCGATGGCCGCTCAGAAGATGAAGCTAACCCAACTAGCCTTAAAATCGCCAGACTACATCGGGACAGCCGTTGATGATGCCGTTGCGGCTGATCTCGAAGCCACTGCCAGGGTTGAGGAAGTCCAGAACTCGGTTACGTTTATCCCACCGACCATCCCATATGACTGCGGGATGTCCAAGAGTTTGATTTAACGCAGTCGCTTGGGCACTGAGCAATATCTGACCAGAAAATTTGACCCTAGCTATGACAGTTCGATCACATCATTTCCCACCTACAGCGATCGCCTCAACGAGTTTACCCAAGCTGCTTCTATCACTGGACCTGATAAAGCAGAGGTCAAAACCCAAATAGAGCTTTCTGACCAAGCCCTGCCCACTTTTTTAATCCGTTCCAGAACAGTTTTGACCAAGTGTAGTCGGTTGTACGAGCCCTCGCCGGTCAAACGATCACGTTGAGATGGACAACCCAAGTTTATTGGGGCTTTGTCTTGACCTCTGAGCGGGCTAACGTTCTGGTTTTCCGGGGTACCCAGCGCACGAACGAGTGGCTGCAAACAGTTCGAGCGGAGTAAATCGATCAGTCTCAACTTTCTGACTTTGAATTCAAAGGCAAGATCCATCAAGGCTTTGCAAGCATTTATGCAACGCTGGCCGCCCCCACGATTGAGATTGTCAAGGCGCTTGATGCAAACCTGCCTCTGTACGTGGTAGGCCATAGTTTGGGTTCGCCACTGGCCACCCTAGCAGCCATGGATATTGCCCTGCGGGTGCTTCCAATCAAAGATTAAATTCGACTGTATTCCTTCGCGGGGCCTCGGTTGGGCGATTCCACATTTGTCAATGCCCATAATCAGTTAATCTCCAATAGCTATCGAATCGCGAATTTGACCGATCCAACAACGATAGTGCCGCCAACTGCCATAGGCAATCTCATCTATTCTTCACGTAGGCGAACCTTGGGAATTTGTTGCCTCAAAGAATGATGTGGGTTCCCATCATTACATTAGTACCGATCAAGAGGCTATCGAAAATGAAGTCGAAACCAATTAGCAGTGAAATGGGAGAACAACTAAATCAGTTGCCTCAGCTCAGCCAAGGTCAACACGGATGCCTATTGGTCATCAAGTTTCAAATCGTAATGCAATTTGTCTGATTTATTGTAGATTATTTTAATCCTGTCAAAGTTGAATCTCCGCAATGCTCATTAAGCAGCCTACAGGGAAGCTGGTTGTGCCTTCCACTGTCATCGAAGTTGTCTCCGCTGGAGCTAGCAGTAGAACCAAGCTAACAGGCCGTTTATTATGCTCTCTGATTATTCCTACGTTTAACGAGGCAGAAAACCTAGAAACTTTAATTCAGCAACTCACCATTACTCTGAATTCAGCTATTCCTAACCAGTATGAATTAATTGTTATTGACGATGATAGCGGTGACCAAACTTGGCAAGTCGGTTTAGCTCTAACAAAAGCATTTCCGCATTTAAAGGTTATGCGTCGTGTTGGTGAAAAAGGCCTGTCGTCTGCTGTAATCCGAGGTTGGCAGGTGGCTCAGGGAGAAATTCTTGGGGTAATTGATGCGGATTTACAGCACCCTCCCCATGTCTTATTAGAGCTAATTGCCAAAGTACGTGACGGCGCAGACTTAGCGGTTGGGAGTCGCCATGTCGAGGGGGGCGGAGTCAGCCAATGGAATATCATGCGACGATTTCTATCGCGTGGAGCGCAAGTCCTCGGACTGCTTATTTTGCCAAATGTTGTCGGTCGAGTCAGCGATCCGATGAGTGGTTATTTTGTTTGCCGAAGAGAGGCGATCGCCGGCACAGAGCTCAATCCTAAAGGATATAAAATTCTGCTAGAAGTGATTGGCCGTGGAAATATTCAGATTATTGATGAAGCAGGTTATGTATTTCAGGAGCGCACTGCTGGAGCCAGCAAAGTCACCTGGAAACAGTATTTCGAGTATATTCATCACCTATTGAGATTGAGAAATAGAAACCGCATTAGCAAAATTCATAGAACCTTTCCCGCGAAAGCATTCTTACGCTTTGCCATCGTTGGTTTAAGCGGCGTATTCGTCGATATGACCATTCTGTATTTGCTCCATACAGTTCTTGGCTTACCCTTGACTCGGAGCAAAATATTATCCGCTGAAGTCGCTATTCTCAACAACTTCATCTGGAACGATCTATGGACTTTTGCTAGCATTAGTCGCGAGCAAAAAGGATGGCAGCCTCGCATCAAGCGTTTCCTTAAATTCAACGCCATTTGTCTTGCGGGTCTGGCACTCAATGTTTTAATTCTTAACCTAGTTTATAATTTAGTATTTGGCCAACAATGGGCATATCTAGCGAATTTAATGGCCATCGGCCTAGTAACACTTTGGAATTTTTGGCTGAACTTAAAGTTAAGTTGGCGCGTGACTCAGATTACGCCCATCAAAAAGATGAAAGACTGAATAGACTTAATTTTCCTTAATTAGCGGAGCAAATTCAACGCCGATTTCTCTTCTGGTAGAGTTTGTTCTCGGCTGAGAAAACCAAGATTTAAATGCCTTGGCTAGGCCAAAAAATAGCCCACCACAGAGTTTTTGATCTAGCTGCTCTAAACGGAAGCGCAGAATCTTTGATTTCAGCGCCTGAACGACTGCATGTTTTCTTTGAGCTTTAAGTAAGGGAATTAAATCAAGATAAATTTTCTCAATTCCGCTGTGCTTGACGTAAGCTTGATCAGCAATTTGAGGAGTCATGTGCTGATAGGGAAAGGCTTTGGTTTTATTTAAGCAGTTAAGCGCATCTAACGTAATTGTGGTGCGCACGCACTTTTCACACACACCGCAGTTTTGCTTGCCCGCTGGCAGTTCGGGCATATCGCAAACTCGTAAATTCTGGAGGGCTAAATTTGACTGCGCCACTAGTTTGGTCTTATCTAACCGTGACAGGATAATGCCGTCATGGGTAATGCGAAGATTGCTGCTGCTGTAATGAGGATCAACGTTGGGATGAGTGCCTAGCGGCACCAGGTTGGGAATGTCATTACCAGAGGCAATAGAAATCACGCTGTAATGTTGGGCAAAAGCATGGCCGATCGCGGCTAAAGCGGCTCCATTGTAGGCATTTTGCCAGAAAGGATGGCCTACATCACCATCGATTAGATAGGCATAAATGTTGGTATAAACGGGAATAAAATTCACGCCCAAACTAGCGCCTACACTTTGAAATTGGGTCACTGCCTTTTCAAAATTGGCTCGCTTGACATATTGCAGCCCAAAAACCATAAAGAGGTCTTTGATCCGTCGAGGGTGCGATGGCGGATATTGGCGATGATTTTGTAATAGATTGGCCCAAGAATCAATTCCCCCAGTAAAGAAAGAAGCTGTGCGTTGAGGGGAAGCCGCCGTAGTCCCGCGATCGCGGGCAGGACACTCCAACCGTAATTGAGGATTGCCAACTTGAAACCAGTGATGAATCCAAGCGATTGCCGTCTCCATACCCGATTTCAACTCCGGGCAAACAGCCTCTTCCAGATGAATTCGCCTTTCACCGTAATACATTGCAGGCAGGCCGCAAGCGACAAAGAAGGCATCTGGGTGGGAATCAATTAGATGAGCATGCTGATTTAAGACCTCAAAATACACCTCTTGTCGCGTAAATGGGCAGTCTTCCCAAATTACTGTGGCAACCGCTCGAGTTGTATATCGTCCCTGCTGAATTCTCAAATTTCTGATCTTCACGCCTCTGGCCTCCTATCCACTATTGATAATCTTCAAGTCTGCGGAATCGTTTACGAAAACGCTGGTTTAAGCATTTCTGAGTGCGACAATCCCATTACAAAAAGTCCAGAGACGGCGATAAAATCCCGTGGAATGAGGGTGGTATCTCGACGCCTAAAGATCTTTAGAAATAAAGCGATAAAATCGAATTTTACAGGCTATTTCATACTTCAATTAGCCTGTTCAGAATATCCTGATATCAGAGCTTCAACTCATTTATTAGTTTCGCAATCTATGATCAAGTGAACTCTGCCAACATCACTTGAAGTAAGCACTGTCGTAAAAAGGCTAATATCTGCAAACTCTAGTGAATCAACTTTCATTAGCGCTCTCTCACGGCTCCAATAAAAGGCTACCTGCGGATTGATAACGATGAAAATGTTTAGCTGTAAGCTTTATCTGATTTTCCCAACACCCTGATTGACGTATACTTGGCCGCACAACAGTCGCTAATCTAAGCAAAATAAATTCTCAAAAGATGCCTTGAAAGAAAGAATCACTTTCTAGAGACAAGGGTGTTTCTCAACCAATAACTTATGCAAGCAATCGGCACCTATCGATAAAATTTGGACGACAAAATACCTGGACTTTAGAACGATTCTAATCCACACTTTTTCATAATGGCTTTTTAAAGACAAGTAGTTCACTCTGACGCGTCAACTCGAGAAAGATCTTCTCTAGATTTTTTGATGTTAAACTACAGTGAAAGTCAACAGAATCTCTTACTCATATATTTACTCCAAAATTTAGTCCAAACCCATTCCGGTCAATCCTGCTAATCGCTCATACCATTTTTTTGCATGGTGGGCTGCACCATTTTTTTTGAGGAAAAGGGCTCAGAAAGTTTCTTGTCTTTCACGAGATTTCAAGACGCTGTATGGCAGATTTTTATTTAGCAAAATCGTTAGTTTGCTTGTTGCGCCTTATGTATAAGTGATAACACTTTGGAATATGATTTTCCATATGAGTTGTGTAAACAAAAGCGCTCTTTTTTTGAAGCATAAATAAAGTTTCAATATATTTACTGAAAGCCTAAACGCATCAGCTTGCCAAGATTAACGACCGTTTTAGCCAACATAAAGCTGATCGATACTTTGCAGGAGACAATCTCCGACGTTTGATAAAGTTCCCTTATCGATAGCGTGAATCTATCGGTCTACAGCATTTCTAAATCTATGGAGAAAAATGCCTCAAGTCTCTCGTTTTTAGGGGAATTGATGGACCTGACCCGGCAAGGAATGCTGTACAAGCAGATAAAAAAGGGCTGTCATTGAGCAAAGCCCCTTTATGCTCAAGTCAGAATCTCTGAGGTCAAAGCATGGCAAAGAAGCGCAAACGAGAACGGTCCAATTCGCTGGAGGCGATCGCTCCGAGAGCCGTTCAGACAAAGCTGCCGCCTTTGAATGAGGCAGAAGCAGACGAGCAAGAAATGGATCTGTTGGATTACAACTACGATTTGCCTGGTAGTTTGCCCGGTACGCTGAATATTCCAGATGACGCCGAACCTACAGAGCTGGTTTTGATTAGCTATGACCCCAGGCAGTTCGTTCAGAAGCAGCTGGCAACGTCCGAAGAGTGCCTTACTTATCTGGAACAAAAGATGGTGTGCTGGCTCGATGTTCGCGGGCTCGGCACTGAGGCGGTGCTCCGTAAGATTGGTGGCATCTTTAATCTGCACCCTTTGTTATTAGAAGATGTGGTTAATGTGCCCCATCGCCCCAAACTGGAGTTTTATGAAGACCACTTGCTGATGATTGTGCATATGGTGCGCCCATCGAATCGAGGTCGCGGGTTCACGGCAGAACAAGTGGGGTTTATCCTGCAGCACCATGTTTTGCTAACCATGCAGGAAGAAGGCCTGTGGGACTGTTTTGACCCAGTGCGCGATCGTCTGAAGCGCAATCTGGGTCTATTGCGGCAGCGCGGCGCTGGCTATTTGGCCTATACCTTACTAGACACGCTGGTTGATGGCTATTTTCCCGTGCTGGAACAATATGGCGAGTATATCGAGGCCTTGGAGAACGAAGTAGTCACCTATCCCAGCCGTAAAACCCTGCAAAAAATTCATGAGCTACGGCGAGAGTTGCTGATGCTGCGGCGCTATATTTGGCCCCAACGTACGGTGGTCAACAGCTTGATTCGTGACGGCAGCGATTATCTGACGCCGGAAAATCGCATTTATTTGCAAGACGTTTACGATCACATCATTCAAATATTGGACATTTTGGAAACCTACCGCGAAGTGTCGTCCAGCTTGATGGATGTGTATTTATCGTCGGTGAGCAATCGCATGAACGACGTCATGAAGCTGCTGACGGTGATTTCCACCATTTTTATTCCCCTCACGTTTGTCGCAGGAGTCTATGGCATGAACTTTGCCCCCGAAGCGTCGCCCCTGAATATGCCGGAACTGCAGTGGTATTGGGGCTATCCGCTTTGTTTGGGCGTCATGGGGACGATCGCGATCGCTCTCATCATCTTTTTTTGGAAGCAGGGATGGTTTGAGAACTTCTCTGCCCCCCCGCCGCAAGGCGCGGAGCATCTTTGGCAAGACTAGGCGCTCTTCAACGGGCCTTTCTAAAAACCTTTGTTATCGCCTGACAGTGGTAGTATGACGATGCTTTTGACGGTCAGATTACCCATCCTTCAACCTTGCACTGACATTATGGATCTGAAGTCGATTATTCGAGAAATTCCCGACTTTCCCCAACCCGGCATTGCCTTCAAAGACATCACGACTCTGTTGAACAACGCGGCAGCGCTCAAGTATGCAATTGATCAGTTGGAGGCCGAGTGCGGCAAGCTGCAGCCCGACTACGTGGTGGGCATTGAGTCGCGGGGATTTATCTTTGGCATGCCTCTGGCTGATCGCCTGAATGTGGGCTTTGTGCCAGTGCGTAAGCCGGGTAAACTGCCCGCTCCCACCCACAGCGCCGAGTATGAGCTGGAATATGGTTCTGATCGCTTAGAGCTGCACCAAGATGCCTTTGCTCCCGATAGCCGGATTCTAGTGGTAGACGATTTGATCGCGACGGGGGGCACGGCGTTCGCCACGGCTCAACTCATCGCTAAAACCAACAGTGTGCTAACTGGCTTCGGCTTTGTTGTCGAACTTTCGGAGCTAGGAGGCCGCCAAAAGTTACCAGAAGTACCAGTCATCAGCCTGGTGCGATATTAATATAGACAAGACTGACGCAGTTGTCTCCCGTTTCGGCCCCTCAATTCCTAAATGGTGGGAAACCGGATGCCGCGTCTCTCAGCACAGAGGGATAAGCAGGGGCAAGCGTCATTTCTCATGGAATCTATCATTCGTCTTGTGGCTGTATGACCTCGTCCCCATCTTCTCGCCCTCAGCGATCGCCGGTTGAAGTCTGGTATCTCGCCCAAAGCTTTTTTGCTAGCGAAACTAGTCTGTATGTTCTTAAACGAATTTTGCAGGCCATATTAACGCTGTTTTTGGCATCTATTTTTAGTTTTTTTATTATCCAGCTATCGCCAGGGGACTTTTTGGATCTCTATCGGCAGAATCCTCAAGTTTCTCAGGAAACCATTCAGCAGCTTGAGCAGCAGTTTGGCCTTAATCGATCCGTTTGGGAGCAATATTTTCGCTGGCTGTGGCAAGCGCTCAGCAACTTTAATTTTGGCACCAGTTTTGCTTATCAGCGCTCCGTAGCAGAAGTGCTGTGGGAGCGGATTCCAAATACGCTGCTGCTGTCGGTGTCGTCGATTGTGCTGACCTGGGGGATCGCTATTCCTTTGGGAATTATCGGCGCAGTCAAGCAAAATCAAGTGCTGGACCAGGTATTACGCGTAATTAGCTACATGGGACAGGGCATCCCCACAATTATTACCGGATTATTGCTACTGTTCTTCGCACAAATGACCACGCCGCTGTTTCCCATTGGTGGCATTACCAGCATCAACCATGCCGATCTAACTTGGTATGGCAAAATCCTTGATGTGGGCTGGCACTTGGTATTGCCCACGCTGGCGCTCAGCATCACTAGCTACGCTGGGCTCCAGCGCATTATGCGAGGACAACTGCTAGACGTCCTCCGACAGGACTATATCCGGACCGCTCGCGCCAAAGGACTGCCCGAAGATCGCGTCATTTACGTTCACGCGCTGCGCAACGCCATCAACCCTATGATTACCCTGTTGGGATTTGAATTTGCCAATATTTTAGCTGGAGCCTTCATTACCGAAAACTATTTCAACTGGCCAGGATTGGGGCGGCTTATCCTACAGGCAGTGCAGGCCCAGGATTTATATCTGGTGATGGCCAGCTTAATGATGGGTGCCGTCATTCTGATTATCGGCAACCTGCTAGCAGATATCGCGCTGACCTTTGTTGACCCCCGCATCAAGCTCTCAGAAATGAGCTAAGTGGCGGCGGCATTCTCAGTACCCTGCCCCATCGCCCCATTACCCATCTATCCTCGCAATTCATTCGCGCTATTCTTCCGGTTGCTCCGGCTCCGGCGATTCCGTCGGCTGTGACGGTAGGGGGTCAAAAACGTCGGGGGACTCAAGATTATCGCTGCCAGGATCGCCAGGCACGGGAAAAGGACTAAGATCAAGCAAATCGTCATTGGGAGCCGGTTGTCCGGGTAGGGACTCGACGCCAGGAGTCTGAGAATCGACTGATTCGCCAGGGAGGGTGGCTAAGGCAACGCGATCGCCCCCGACTGACCGCAGCAAATCTAGCACCTGAATTACATCCTCATATCGGGCATCTCGGGAAGCGTAAAGCACAATCAGTCCCTCAGGCGATACCTGCTGATGCTGCAGCAGCACGTCATAAAGCAGATCGAGAGTAACCGGCTGCTGATCAATATAGATCTGCCCGATCGCATCCACACTGACATATAGCCGCTCTCGCTGAATCGCCTCCGTCCCAATGCCCTGAGGTGGCAGCGGATTACCGGTGCTGGCATTGGGCAAATCCAGATCAATTGCCTGCTGTCGCGTCAGGCCCACCGCCGCCAAGATAAAGAACGTCAAAATACAAAAGATCACGTCAATCAGCGGAATAATCTCAATTCTGACGTCTTCAGAAGGCGTGTCTAGCAAATCAATTTTCATGGGATGCCGCAATCTCCGCTGCTGGACTTTTTGCGACCTCTGCAGATCGCTCCTGAGCTGACCAAGCCTGGCGATAGAGCAACTCTAACTCACTGCCCGACTGGCGGAATACTTTAGCTTGACCAAACACAAATCCCTGAAACAAGCGATAAAAAGCCAAACTCACGATCGCAATTACGAGCCCTGCCGCCGTACTAATCAACGCTTCCCCAATCCCCAGCACGGTGCCGGTTGTGCTGTCGCTAGC
>JBCCNE010000042.1:0-16792 GCA_039026015.1 Cyanobacteria bacterium P01_C01_bin.70
CGCACAGAGCGCTGACCGCTTTCATCGATCAGGGACAGGCGGCTGATACGCTCCTCGTTGCCCATAAAGCGCAGCCGCACTTGGTCCAGGAACCGGCGGTTGATTTCATAGACGATTTCTAGGTGGCGCGGCAAAATACGGCCAAACAAATCAACCGACCACTTTTCCAGCGCTTCCGGCAGCAGGGTGTGGTTAGTAAAGGCAAAGGTGCGGCGGGTGATTTCCCAGGCGGACTCCCACTGCATGTAGTGCTCATCCACCAGCAGGCGCATTAACTCAGCGACGCCCACGGCGGGGTGAGTGTCATTTAGCTGTACGGCAAACTTTTCGTGGAAGGTGTCGAGACGACGGCCGCTAGCGAGTTGGATGCGGATCATATCCTGCAGGGCGCAGGAAACGAAGAAGAACTGCTGCATCAGGCGCAGCTCTTTGCCTTGAACCTGCTCATCGTTGGGATACAGCACTTTGCTGATGTTCTCAGACACGATCTTTTGATCAACTGCGCCATAGTAGTCACCTACGTTGAACACTTGAAAGTCAAACGATTCGGGCGCTTCGGACTTCCACAGGCGCAGGGTGTTGACGGTATTGACCTGATAGCCCGTAATCGGGGTGTCATAGGGAATGCCCTTCACAACTTGGTCAGGCACCCAGCGCACGCGATATTGCCCGTCATTATCGACATAAGGCTCAGTGTGACCGCCAAACTTGACCGTCACGGCAAAGCTGGGGCGGGCAATCTCCCAGGGGTTACCAAACTGTAGCCACTTGTCGGTTTTTTCCACCTGCCAGCCATCGCGAATGTCTTGGTCGAAGATGCCAAATTCGTAGCGAATGCCATAGCCAAGAGCGGGAATCTCCAGGCTGGAAAGGGAGTCCATGTAGCAGGCCGCGAGGCGACCCAGGCCACCGTTACCCAAACCCGGCTCTTCTTCTTGATTAACCAGAGCACCGTAGTCCAGCTTGGATTCTTCGACAGCCTGTTGGACAACGTCTCGAATTCCCAGGTTAATCAGGTTATTTTCCAGGTGAGGGCCGAGCAGAAATTCGGCGGAAAGATATGAAACGATGCGGGTTTCGGGCTTCAGGTAATTCTTTTTGGAATAGAGCCAGCGGGGCATCAGGCGATCGCGCACGACAAAGGACAAAGCCAAATAAAAGTCATTTAGCGAGGCGTATTCTGGCAGCTTGCCCTGGATGTAATACAGGTGGTCAGCTAACGCTCGGCGTAGAGTTTCAACACTGAGGCCGGTGCGATCGTCTTCAATCGTAATCGGACAATTTGCTAAGGGGTCGGCAGCAACCATAGGTGTTCTCCTTTAGTGATTTGTAAAGTCGGCGGTCAAGCGGCGGTGGACGTTACTCAGGGCTGCGAAATTCTTCAACCAGCAGCGGCGTGTGCATGATAGTGCTGCAAATCGAGGCGGCGTTATTTAAGACGTGGAAATACTCAATCTTCTGATGGATGGCCTGCAGCTCGGCCTTGATGACGGCCAGCTCGCCCTCATCTTCAGTGTGGTCGAGCTTTCCCAAGAGATGACCCTGAGCCATCTTGTAGTAAGACTGCATATCTCGGGAAAAAGAATGAAGCGCCGATGAAATTTCAATTGGCGAATACTCTTTGATCCCGAAAAGCGGTTTCTGATTTTCCATTGAGACGTGCCTGCTCCAATAAGTCGTCAAAGTAGATGATTAGGCTCGCACTATAAGCTGCGACGGTTTACGGCGATCGCCCTCCAGGGTAATGCCGCGATCATTGGCCGCAAGATGCCGCAGAATCTTATACACAGATTCAATATCGTCAGCCGCCCCCGCTTTTTCTGCCACGGTAGCAATTGACAGCGGTTGAGCCACCGATTTCACAACACTTAAGACTCGACGCTGCAAATCTAAGATTGAGGCGGCGGCCTTTTTTCCGGCTTCTACACCGGGTTGGTGGTACGCATTGATGTTGACTAACGAAGCGTATAACCCAACAGCCCGTTCGTATAGCGCAATTAAGGCGCCCACCGTGCGGGGCGTGACTTCGTTGACGGTAATCGTAATCGACTCCCGCTGATTGTCGTAAAGGGCAGCGCGGGTGCCCTGCAAAAATCCATTCAGAAAGTCGCCAGAGGTGGCATCGGGCTCTACTTCGATTGATTTACCCTCTCGGTCCTTAAGCACTTCAATAAACGTGACGAAAAAGTTGGGCACGCCTTCCCGGAGCTGCTGCACGTAGGCATGCTGGTCGGTTGAGCCTTTGTTACCGTAAACGGCGATGCCCTGATGCACGACGTTGCCGTCTAGGTCTTTTTCTTTACCCAAAGATTCCATCACCAACTGCTGTAGATAGCGAGAAAACAGCAGCAGACTGTCTTTGTAGGGCAGCATTACCATGTCTTTTTCGCCCTGGCCATTACCGGCGTGATACCAGGATAGGGCCAGCAGCGCCGCCGGATTATTCTTTAAGTCAGGCACGCGGGTGGCGGCATCCATTTCCTTAGCGCCGACGAGCATCGAGCGAATGTCGATGCCCAGAAGCGACGCGGAAAGCAGCCCAACAGCGGACATTTCTGAGGTGCGTCCGCCCACCCAGTCAAACATGGGGAACTCGCCCAGCCAGCCCTCCATGCGCTCCAGTTCGTCCATTTTGCTGCCAATCATGGTGATGGCAACGGCGTGAGACGGAAAGTCGAGCCCCAGTTCTTCAAAGCGATGCTTCACCTCCAGCATGCCGTTACGGGTTTCCGGCGTGCCGCCCGATTTGCTGGTAACTAGCACTAGGGTACTTCTCAGGCTGTCTCCCAACCGATCCAGCACCAGGTCGAGACCAGCGGGATCGGTATTGTCCATAAAATAGATGTCCATCAGCGGGTTGATGGGGGCCAGAGCTTCAGACACAAACTCCGGGCCGAGGGCCGATCCCCCGATCCCCACCGAAAGGATGTTGGTAAACCTGTCAGCCTCCGCCGGTTTAATCGTGCCCGCATGAACTTTTTGGGCAAACTCATCGATGTCGTCGAGCACAGTGCTGACTTCTTGGCCCAACTCACCGGGAGCCAAGTCGGGATCCCGTAGCCAATAGTGGCCCACCATGCGATTTTCGTCCGGATTGGCGATCGCCCCACCTTCCAGGACGGCCATGTCTTTGAACGCTTGCTCAAATTTAGGCCGCAGACTTTCTACAAAGGCATCATCAAATCCCATACGGCTAATATCGACGTACAGGTCGAGCCCCTCATGGTAATAAAGCCAGTCTTCATAGCGCTGCCATAGTTCGATGGCATTCATACCGGAAACCTCGCTTGCAATGCTTTCTGCTTCGGTGGATTGGATGGGCGGCGGACATGCCACCTTGTTCTCTCGTCATGGACCGTAGGACGGGCATTGCCCATCCTACGGTTGCGGTAAAACTGGGACGCGCACTTAACAGCTGCCCTCATACGGCCACGTCCAGTTCACAATCTCCTCAATGTCCCGACCGTGCTCGAAAGCGTAAGCCAGGCACTCGATGATCTTGTTCTTCATGCGCTCTTTGACATGGGCCGCAGCAGAACCGAGCTTGGGGACGCGATCAATGACGTCAATTACCAGGTTGAAGCGATCGATTTGATTGCGAATCGCTAGCTCTAGCGGCGTGTTGATATTGCCCTCCTCTTTGTAGCCCCGTACGTGGATGCGCTCCTGCTGCGATCGCCGATAAACCAGTTTGTGAATCAGCCACGGATAGCCGTGGAAATTAAAGATAACCGGCTTATCGGGCGTAAATAGGGAATTGAAGTCCCAGTCGTTCAGACCGTGGGGATGCTCGCCCTCGGACACCAGCTTGAAGAGATCCACCACGTTAACAAAGCGCACTTTAAGGTAAGGAAACTCTTCTCGCAGGATGGCGGTCGCCGCCAAGGACTCCATGGTGGGAATGTCGCCGCACGAAGCCATCACCACGTCGGGAATGTCGGGCTCGGTGCCGCAGTCATCGTTGCTGGCCCAGTCCCAAATGCCGATGCCCTTAGTGCAGTGCTCAACCGCTTTATCCATCGGCAAGTACTGCAAATGCTTCTGCTTGTCAGACACGATGACGTTGATATAGTCCACGCTGCGGAAGCAGTGATCCGCTACAGAAAGTAAGCAGTTGGCATCGGGCGGAAAATAAAGCCGCACCACATCAGGGCTCTTGTTTGTCACCAAATCAATGTAGCCCGGATCTTGGTGGCTAAAACCGTTGTGGTCTTGCCGCCATACCAGCGAAGACAGGAGGATATTCAGCGAAGACACTGAACGACGCCAGGGCACGTGATTTTTACAAATGTCCAACCATTTCGCATGCTGGTTAAACATGGAGTCGACGACGTGGGCAAAGGCTTCGTAAGTGTGGAAGAAACCGTGACGTCCGGTCAGCAGGTACCCCTCTAACCAGCCCTGCAGCGTGTGCTCAGACAGCATTTCCATCACCCGCCCGTCGGGAGACAGTTCGCCGCCGTCCAAATCCTCTTCATAGAAATCCGCCATCCAGGCTTTCTTCGTAACCTCATACACGGCCTGCAGGCGGTTAGAGGCGGTCTCGTCTGGCCCCATCAGCCGGAAGTTATCAGGGTTATCGCGCATGATGTCGCGCATAAAAAAGCCCAGCACCTTGGTGTTCTCAAACTCCACCGTGCCGTTTTGAGGAATCTCGATCGCATACTCACGAAAATCAGGCAGACGCAGTTCGCGGCGCAGTAGCCCCCCGTTAGCGTTAGGATTAGCGCTCATGCGGCGATTGCCCTGCGGAGCTAACTCCTGCAGCTCTGGAAGCAGCGTGCCGTTTTCGTCAAACAGCTCATCGGGGCGATAGCTCTTCATCCACTCGCCTAGACGACGCAGGTGCTCAGGGTTGCTGTGCATCGCGCCCATCGGGACTTGGTGCGCTCGCCAGAAGTTCTCAACCTTATGGCCATCAACTTCCTGCGGTCCCGTCCAGCCTTTGGGCGTCCGCAGAATAATCATCGGCCAGCGGGGACGCACCGGATTACCGCTGTTGCGACACTCTTGCTGAATCCCGCGAATTTCATTGATGCACATCTCCATCGTGGTCGCCATCTTTTGATGCATCTCAGCAGGATCACTGCCCCCCACCAAATAAGGCGTATAGCCATAGCCCCGGAACAAAGACTCCAGCTCCTCAGGGGAGATGCGCGCCAAAATGGTCGGGTTGGCAATCTTGTAGCCGTTTAGGTTGAGAACGGGCAGCACTGCGCCATCGCGAATGGGGTTGATAAACTTGTTGGAATGCCAGGCCGTTGCTAGCGGGCCGGTTTCGGATTCGCCGTCGCCCACGACGCAGCAGGTAATCAAATCAGGATTGTCAAGGATGCTGCCATAGGCGTGGCTCAGGCTGTAGCCCAGCTCTCCCCCTTCATGGATGGAACCCGGCGTCTCCGGGGTGACGTGGCTGCCAATGTGGCCAGGGAAAGAAAACTGCTTGAAAAACTTCTGCATCCCTAGCTCGTCCAAGCTCTTATCGGGATAGATTTCGGAATAGGTGCCTTCCAGGTAAACCGGCCCCAAAACGCCCGGCGCGCCGTGTCCCGGTCCCGCCATAAAGATCATGTTGAGATCGTATTTCTTAATCAGGCGGTTGCAGTGAATATAGGTGAAGCTCAGCGCTGGAGAGGCTCCCCAGTGGCCCAGCAAACGATGCTTGACATGCTCAGGCTTAAGCGGCTCTTTAAGCAATGGATTGTCACGCAAATAAATCATGCCCACGGCTAAATAGTGGCAAGCGCGCCAGTAGGCATCAATTTTCCGCAAATCTTCGTCGGAGAGGGGCTGAATCTGCAAAGGGGAGGTCATTACCATGTCGCAAGACTCCAAAAACGGTTGTGGGCTTATAAAGTTACTGCTCAGACGCTTCAGCGCATTCCATCTGAACCCGAGAGTAGGACGATGAATTTAAATTGTGGTTAATCACGCCGAGGTTTAATTACCTCTAAAAAAATGGATTTCAAAATTCAACGTTCAAGTAATTAAGGATCATAATGAATGAATAAATTCACAACTGCAAAAATTAATTCTTTATTAAAGAAAGTCCCGTTTCTGAAGTGAATTTTTGTGGTTCCGGCTACAAAAACTATCAAGGAAAATCAGCTTTTAGTTAAAGCATAGAATATATCCAATAACAACCATGGCTGCGACTTAGAGCTAATTTACACAAGAAACTTTAAGGGGTCGTGAGTTTGATGATGCATAAACGGCGATTCTTTGCCAAACAGACATAAACGTATGAGAGTCCTTCACATCACCAACGTTTACAGAATCTATTCGCTAACGTTTACAGAATCTATAAAATCACCGCTCAAAAGATTTTTTTTGTCTTAAGAACTGTCATCATTTCACTATCTGATGCTTCGGCAACCAGTGTTTTAGCCTCTAGCTTAGGAAGTTGAGACGCGTCGATAATGCTTATTCCACAAGGTTTCTATCATTTATTGATGAGGCACCCTAGAGACGGTCGTCATTTGTAGGCTGAATCACAAAAAATACTTGCCTTAGCGCTTAGCCGGAAATGGATTTCAAGCACCCACCAGAAACAGCAGTAATTGACGATTGCCGATGGGAAAGGCCCTAAGAGGATGCTTTATAAGGAGATTGCTTGGCGCTGTAAAGGCGATCCGAGTCTATTGCGCAAAGGCTGTAAACACCGACTACACTGTAACGACGTTTGTTCGGCTTATCCCAAAAATTCCGTTTGAGAGCCCAAAAACTCCGTCTAAGAGTCACATCAAGCCATGCTCTACGATAGATTCCTCAATGCCCAGGGGATGGTGTCGCTCTGGACAGGCATTGATTTGTGCAAATTTCACTCGAGCAATAGGGAACGCTTCTATTCCATTATCTGAAACCGCAGCGAGGTCACATATTCGGACTGGCGATCGCCCTCCCAATTCACTACTACCCTGAGAATTCTCAACCCACAGCTAATAGGGCTCTTCATTAGCCACTTGGCGATCGCCTTTCGCAAACAGTTTGGCGTGAAGCCTAGCGTCCGCCGCAGGCGGCAGCAGTATTTTGGGTAGAGGCTAAAAAGGCTGATTATTGGTAACCCTCGGTCCATGCCTCCCTCGATGCGATGATGAGTATCAAAGAAATCTCAATGAATATGTTGTAAGTTGGCGTCGAGGCACGAGACCCAACGCTGCCAAAATCCTTATCCTGTTGAGTTTTGCTAGGGGCTGTCATTATTTAGTTATCGAAGGCTTCGGCTGCAAGGGGCTGAGCCCCTGCTGAAAAAGTTAGGACGGGCGCGACAACACCTATCTCACGAGGGTTCTATCATTAATTGATAATGCGCCCTAGGCTCTAAACAAACTTGATGATTCAATAGGAAGATTAACGAACGGGTGTAAGTTGATGTTGCCGACGATTGAGTCTCCGGCGTCTCTAATTAAGCCACGATCGCGTTCCCAACGCCGAGTCTGGCGGTGGCTGGCGGTAGCGCTAGCGGTAGCGCTGGCGATCGTCCTTTTTGACAATGTGCTGTGGCCTAATCGCTATCGAGTGCCAGTGCTTTTTGGGCAGGCCGTTTATAAAGTGCAAACAGACGAAAAGGTAGTGGCGTTGACTTTCGACGACGGCCCCGATCCCCGCTATACGGAACAAATCGGGCAGATACTGGCCGCTGCCGGAGCCCCCAGCACGTTCTTTGTTATGGGTCGCCATGTTGAGCAGCACCCCGAAATCGTGCAGTCTTTGATAGCGCAAGGTCACGAACTGGGCAATCATACTTGGAGTCATCCCAGCCTGAGGCTGAAAACGCCTGCCGCCATTCGCCAGGAATTGGAGTCGACCGATCAGCTCCTGCGAGATTTGGGATACACCAAGTCCATTCCGTTTCGCTCGCCCTACGGCCATAGCTGGTTGGTTCTGCCTCAGGTGCTGAAGCAGCGGCATCAGGCCAACATTTTGTGGACGGTGCAGATGAATGACTGGAAACCGGAAGATCCCACCGTCATGATGGAGCTGCTGGCACCCGCGTTTGAAAACGGGGCGATCATTTTGATGCACGATGGCGATGGCGAGTCAGAAGGGGCCGATCGCAGCAATACCGTGACCCTGGTGCAGATGATTTTGGATAAATATCTGGCTCAGGGATACCGCTTTGTCACTGTTTCGGAACTTTTAGAGTCTGGAAAGCCCATCCGCTCTCGGCATCAGTTTGAGAGGTAATTTGCAAACTGCGTGAAAATCAGTCAACCCGTGAAAGTCAGTCAAACCAAGGCTTTCAACTTAATCTGCTGAAACCGAGGATAAAACGCTGAAAGTATAGTCCAAGACTCAGATACAGGCCCTTTAAGGCTCCTTTTGTAGATTAGCTCTGAAAGATGATTGACAAACGCTGTGAACATTATCGGGCCAATGTTTTCACCCGTTCCGAAGCCAGTCCAGCTTTAACTTAAAGGCTCTTCAGGATTTCCTTTATCGATTAGCTCTCAGTCCTGGCGCTACTTTTTTTAACCGGTTCTTGATGGACGGCGGTACGCGATCGCTCTAGATTGATACCGTGTAGAGTAGTGTTCTCTTAATTGTCCATGAATATAGATGGATAGGAAACGCCTCACGT
Organism: Cyanobacteria bacterium P01_C01_bin.70; assembly: GCA_039026015.1. Lineage (GTDB taxonomy): Bacteria > Cyanobacteriota > Cyanobacteriia > Phormidesmidales > Phormidesmidaceae > Halomicronema. The sequence continues at coordinate 8,582 of JBCCNE010000042.1, forward strand.
GCCTATCTTGTTGCCTACAGTTGTTTGTACAGGTTTGCCACCATGACAAAATTCCCCATTGACCTCAGCGCTTACAAGCGAATCACTCTTGATCCCTCCGTCACGACGCTGACCGACGAACAGCGTGCCGCGCTCAAATTCAATATTGAGCTGTGCCGGGACGCCATCGTCTTCTTCACGGCGACCGGCGCCGCTCGGGGCGTAGGCGGTCACACTGGCGGTCCTTTCGACACGGTGCCAGAGGTGATGATTCTGGATGCGCTGTTTCGGGGCAATGCGGACAAGTTTGTGCCGACCTTTTTTGACGAAGCGGGACATCGCGTCGCGACGCAATATTTAATGGCGACGCTGAATGGCGATCTGCCCGCTGAGCAACTGCTGCTCTATCGCGCCGCCCATGAAAAGCTGCCCGGTCACCCCGAGTTAGGGCTCACTCCCGGCGTCAAGTTTAGCTCTGGTCGTCTCGGCCATATGTGGCCTTATGTCAACGGTGTGGCGCTGGCGAACCCGGGCAAAACCGTTTTTTGCCTGGGCTCTGACGGCTCCCAGCAAGAGGGGAACGACGCGGAGGCGGCGCGCCTTTCAGTGGCCAATCATATCAATGTGAAGCTGCTGATTGACGACAACGACGTGACGATTGCCGGTCATCCCTCCCAGTACATGGGCGGCTACAGCGTTAAGCAAACCCTGGAAGGTCACGGTTTGACCGTCTTAGAGGGCGATGGGGAAGACCTCGATGGCCTCTATGCCAATATCTGTCAGGCAATCGCGACGCCGGGGCCGGTGGCGATCGTAAATAAGCGCCCCATGTCCGTTGGCATCGAGGGGATTGAAGGCAGCACCCACGGGCATGACGTGATTCCGGTGGCAGCGGCGCTGAAGTATTTGGAAGCCAAAGGCCATGCTGAGGCCGTGGCCTTCCTTGAAGGCATTGAAAAGCCCAAGAACACCTACCAATTTTTGGGTTCTTCAGACAAAGTAGGCTCCAACCGCAATACCTTTGGTGACGCCGTGGTTGAAATTTTGGGCGGTCTGGATGAGGTCACCCGCAAAGATAGTGTATTGGTGGTGGATAGCGACCTGGAAGGCTCCTGCGGTTTGGCTCAAATTCGTAAGGCTCACCCCGAAGTGTTTGTCAGCGGCGGCATCCAAGAGCGTGGCAACCTGTCGGCGGCAGCCGGTTTCGGCATGGTGAAAGGTAAGCAGGGCATTTTTGCCACCTTTAGCGCCTTCTTAGAAATGTGCGTTTCTGAGATCACGATGGCCCGCTTGAACAACTCCAATCTGCTCTGTCATTTCTCCCATGCGGGCATTGATGATATGGCCGATAACACCTGTCACTTTGGCATCAATAATATGTTTGCCGACAACGGGCTGGATGACGGCTACGAGACGCGCCTCTATTTCCCGGCGGACGCCAACCAGATGAAGGCCGTCGTTAAAGCCGTCTTCAACGATCCGGGGATGCGCTTTATCTTCTCGACCCGTTCAAAGGTGCCCTACGTTTTGGATACCGACGGCAGTGAGCTATTCGGTGGTGACTACACCTTCACCCCTGGTAAGGATGAGGTGCTTCGCGAGGGCTCGGCTGGCTACATCGTCACCTTTGGCGATTCGGTTTATCGCGCCCTGGATGCCGTTGAGCGCCTGAAGCAAGAGGGCATTGAGGTGGGCCTGATCAACAAAGCCACGCTGAATGTGGTGGATGAAGACATCCTGGCCAAGGTCGGTCAGTCGCCCTTTGTGCTGGTGACGGAAGCCTTTAACCGTCGCACGGGCTTGGGCAGTCGCTTTGGCTCTTGGCTGCTGGAGCGCGGCTATACTCCCAAATTTGCCTATCTGGGCACCCATGAAGAAGGCTGCGGCGGCCTGTGGGAGCAGTTCCCCCACCAGGGCATCGACCCCACGGGCATTATGGCTAAGGTCAAAGAGCTGATGGGGTAATGCCAAGGCTGGGTAAGGGTGCGGCGGAACAACCGCACCTAGTCTCTCTTTCTCAAGAAAAGAAGCCGAAGGCTCCAGCAAATTGAGGGCAAATGCGTCGAGTCAGCCGTCAGGCGGGCATGTTCGTCTATGCTTTTACGGCTTATTAGGATACTGCTGGTCATAAGGTCTATCTCGTTGGCCTACATGACTCTAAGAGCCTTGTTAGCATCTCGTATGGCAATCGGAGATATTTCTATTACAGCTGCTAGGGCGCGTTATCAACTAAATCCAGAATGCTTACTGCGTAGGCATTACCGCGCCCGCTCTGCAAAACTCGACAGGGGCTGAAGTGCTTTCAGCATAAGGATTCGAGCGTTAAATGATGACAGCCCCTAGGTATAGGCAAGGTCAAAGCGCGTTCTTTCAACGCGGAAGTTTGCGTCGTTTTTAGAGAGCGATCGCAAAACACCACCACACCGTATGCCAGCAGCGCTACGCCGAGCCGACCTTGCGCCTATTGACGAGAGGCAAAATTTTCAATCAGGCTCCACGAGCGCAGCAGTTCGCCCACCGACCAGGCTTGGGCGAAGGCGCCGCGCGGCGTGAACGGCGCATCGCCATCAAAGATTTCGCTGAGGCTGCCAATGCAGCCGTCACGCAGATGATCGGCAAAGGGCGCCAAAAAGGTGTTTGCCAGGGCGGGGTTCTGATAGACCCGCAGGTGAGCCTGGATAAACGGTCCTATCAGCCAGCTCCAAACAGTGCCCTGATGGTAGACGCCATCGCGCTCAGCCGGAGTCCCCCCATAGTGGCCGCAATAGTCGGGATGAGAGGGAGCTAGCGATCGCAGTCCGTGAGAAGTGAGCAGTTGCTGCGCTACCCGATCCACCACGGCTTTTTGCTGTTGAGTAGAGAGCAGGGATGGCCCCAACCGTTCGGCATGATAGGCCCTGAGGCCAATTCCGGGACGAAAGCAGTCGCCAGCCGGAAGGGCCACACCAAAGATCTGATTAGGACGCAGGCTGTCGTCGTGGCCCGCTGGCCCATCAATGACGTCGTAGCAGTAGCCGAGAGAGTCGGACCAAAAGCGCTGAAACCCTTGACGAGTAAGCGCCGCCAGGTCGTGATAATGCTTACCAGAAACTCCCAACAGTTCCGAAAATCGCGCCATTACGAGCAGCGCGTTGTACCAAAGGGCGTTGATTTCAATGGGTTTGCCGAGGCGCGGCGTAACGACCCAGTCACCCACTTTGGCATCCATCCATGTTAGTTGGGCACCCGGCTCTCCAGCATAAATTAGGCCATCGTCATCAAGATGAATATTGTAGCGAGTGCCCTTTTGGTGCCAGCTGATGATTTCAGCCAGCACCGGAAAAAGTTCGTCCAGCAGTAAGCAGTCATGGCTGACAGAGTGATAAAGCCGGACGGCCTCAAAGTACCAGAGCACCGCATCAACGGTGTTGTAGCCGGGGCGAGTGCCCGCTTCGGGAAAGACATTGGGCAACATGCCCTGGTCAATATATTGGGCAAAGGTGCGGAGGATGGGCCGGGCGATTTCGAGGCGACCTGTGGCGATCGCCAGCCCCGGCAGCGCAATCATGGTGTCGCGTCCCCAATCGCCAAACCAAGGATAGCCCGCAATCACTGTCTTGCCCTCGGGCTCTCCTGCGACCGGACGGGCGACCACAAATTGATCGGCGGCCAACACCAGCGACTCCATCCACAAAGGAGCCTGCTGCGCGGCCAGGTAGCGAGCCGAATACCAATGTCCCAATAATTTTTGTTCATGCCCCCGACGGCGCTTAATGGCACCTCGGAATTGAATGCGCTGTGGCGCTTCAGTGGTGGCGGCTATGGTGACGGCATCGCCGCTGCCAAGTACCACTGTGAAGGTGCCCGCATGGAGATGATCATCCGTGGGGCCAATGCCGCGATAGCGCTCAACCGCCAGATCATAGCCCTGATACCACTCGTGATGTGACGTGCAGGTGCCGCGATCGCTGAGCACATAAAATGGCGTTGCGCCTTCAAAGGGCATCACCCGTAAGCCCCGTGGGACTTGCTGGATTAACATTGTCCAGTCGTCGCTGCGGGTGCTGTGGTGGTGGTTGCGAAAGTTTACCAGCGCCTTGAGCGAAAGCCTGACTGGGGTGATCGCTCGTTTAACGCAATAGCTGATGTAAGTAGTGTTAGAGCCCTGCTCCATCCATACCCGCTTGACCAGCAGGGCATCTTCAAACGCATAAAACCAACTGGGAATCGTACCCTCTAAAACAAATCGCTCTAGGTACTGATAGCCGTGAGCCGTGACCTTGCTGGGATGCCAGCGATCACAGTGCAGCGCGTAGGTTTGATCGCCATAGCTGACCGTTTCATCGAGCTTAGTAAGCAGCAGCGTGCGCTCTAGTGGCGGCTTCAACGCCGCATTCAGCAAACCATGATAATGACGCGTCAGCGTACCGGCGATCGTGCCACAGGCATATCCACCAATCCCATTGGTCACCAACCATTCCCGCTGTTCAGCAGAGTCCAGATGGCCACAGATATCACGTCCAAATTGAATCACCATAGTTTTTCGAGAGCAGAGCCTGGAGTGCGGATTTGGAAATTCAGAGTGCGAGTGCAGAATTCGGAATTAGAGTTTTGGGTTCTTGGTTCTTGGCTGCTAGTCAGGTTCGCAGACAGGATGCCCGCCCTCAACCTCCTCACCTTCACACCCAGCCCCCTCATACCCTCATACCCTCATATCCTCACACTCATCGACTCCACCCTACTGATGCACGGTTGCTTCTAGAATGATGTGACACATTTCGACCGCTTCATCTAAAAAAGTCCGAATGGTTTGCTGAGTGCTCTCTGAGGCCGGCTCATCTACCGCCTCAGCGACCAGGATGGCGCCCACCCATCCTGATGTATGCCAGTGCCCCACTGAGAGAGCAGGCAAATTTTCGATTGTGGGATATGGCCACGGCGAAACGTACCAATACGGCTGGTTATAGGCCTGGTCCCCCGGCGACAGGCCAACGCCAATGGTGCGAGCCGTTTCGCCACTGCCAGACAGGGTAATCAGCGTGGCCATATCAAAATGGTGCGGCCAGATATGTAGCGGTGAAGCACCAGCTTGGGCGGTGACAACGCTCTGTAGCAGTAATCGAGAGTGCGCAAAATAATCGGCGATCGCCCGTCGATAAGCCTCTGCTGTGCCGCCAAAAGGCGCGCCGTAAGCCAACGGATGCCGCGGAAAGTCATCAGGATAATCAAGCAGAGCCAGCCTTTCTGACCTCAAGCCAAGCTGGGTCAGTTTGGCCTGATGCCAATCCAGCAGTTCAGCCAAGGTTTTGCCGGCGAGCGGCAAGGCAGCGATCGCCTGGTGCCGCTCATCCAAAATCAGGCTGGTCAGACTCACGGGGGCCAACGCCGCATAAACTGACTGTTCGCCACGCAAGGGCTGGCCCACAAAAGCCGCCAGTGCGGGCTGCCAGTGACTGGTCATTTGACGACCATCGGGCTGCGCCTCAGCCCAGACCATACCGGTGGCAGCGATACCTTGGATAGCATAATGCAGCTGTACTCGGGCGTCCGTCAGCAGCGTCGGAGAAATCATCAAGCAGTCTCCTGAGGCCGTACGCTGGGATGCTTCAAAAATGTCAGCATGCTTAGCGCTTCTGAGCTGCCTAAGATCGCAATCGTCCAGCGGGTCACAAACGTCATAGAAATGCTTAGCCTTAGTGCAATACTGCCCCGGCATTTGTGAGTGTGATGCTCTAGGTGTCGAGACATCTCCACAAGCCTACCAGTGGGCCTTTCCATGCGACCAAAAATCCCGTTTGAGAATCAAGCTACGCTTGTCAGTAGCTGTCGGTTGATGGGCAATCGCTCCGCTTCCAACTCTGATGCCATTAGCCATAATGCCGTAGTGGGTCGCTATGCCGTGTCGCTCTCCTCTGTAAGCAACGGCCATCTCCCTCAAGCTGGTATCGCACAGCGTAATAAAGCTGCTTGAAAATGTCTGTAAGAAAAAATCATGGCTTGGAGTCAAACCGGCTGTGAGACTCAACTGCATGATTAATTAAAAATCGAAAATCGCGAATAGGCACTCAGCATCAGCTCTATACTGTTAATGAACCTTAACGGTTCGCAATAAAACTGAGTATTGCTGATTTACTGCGCTATGACTGCTCAACTCAAAGCTCCTGAAACCCTGAAAAAACAGACCTGGACGTGGCAAGGTCACCGCATTTGTTACACAGTTCACGGGAGCGGCCAGCCGCTGGTGTTAGTGCATGGTTTTGGGGCCTCAATTGGCCACTGGCGCAAGAATATTCCAACTCTGGCAGCGGCTGGCTATGAGGTGCACGCGGTCGATCTGTTGGGGTTCGGCGAGTCTGACAAAGCCCCCCTGGACTACACCATCGAGATTTGGGAGTCGCTGCTGCAAGACTATTGGCGATCGCACATTGACCGTCCAGCCGTGTTTGTGGGCAACTCCATCGGCGGCCTGCTAACGCTGATGCTCCTGGCTCACGCGCCGGAGATGGCCCGGGCTGGGGTGCTGCTCAACTGTGCTGGCGGGCTCAACCACCGCCCCGAAGAGCTCAATCTGCCGCTGCGAGTGGTGATGGGCACTTTCAGTAAAGTTGTCAACTCTGACCTATTGGGGCCGCTGGTATTTAACGAAGTGCGCCGGAAGTTTCGCATTCGCGGTTCGTTACGGCAGGTCTATCGCAACCGCGAGGCCATCACTGATGACCTCGTTGAACTGCTGTATCGCCCCTCCTGCGATTCGGGAGCACAGCAGGTGTTTGCCTCCATTCTCTCGGCGCCACCAGGCCCCAAACCCACTGACCTGCTGCCCCATATCAAGCAGCCGCTGCTGGTCCTCTGGGGAGAAAGCGACCCGTGGACACCCATTCAGGGAGCCGCCGTTTATCGAGAGCTAAGTGAAACCGCCGCGATCGCCCCGCCAGTCACCTTCCACGCCATTCCTGAAACGGGCCATTGTCCCCATGATGAACGTCCGGAAATTGTGAACCCCCTAATAATTGATTGGCTGCAAACGCTCTGAGAAATCGGCATCACATGGTAACGGCACTGGTCAGTGAACTTTTTGCCTGCTTGATCGTCAGGGCCATCCAAGTTGCCTAGCGTCAACACGCTTCCTTAAACGGGAATTAAACTCATAGAAGACTTCTGTTAATCTGTGACACAAAGACTTTCGCTATTCTGAGCTTCAGGGAAGCTTGTTTTTTGCTAACTAGCTCTGGTGTCTTAGTTCCTTGCTGCTGTCAGTCCTTATCAATCGTTCTCTGCCCGCAATTGAGCCGCATTTATGACGACTGTATTTGACTTTTTGGCAAAAGGTGGCCCTGTTATGGTGCCGATTTTGGGCTGCTCAGTTTTGACCATCGCCACAGCATTTGAGCGCTCTTGGTTTTGGACGCGCCTGCTCCAGCGCGAGGGGCAAGTGGTCAACGAGGTGTTGGATGCCGCCCGGCGCGACCTGGATGAAGCCGCCGCGATCGCGGCTCAAGCCAACGACACCCCTGTTGGTCGGTTTCTGCTAGCTCCCCTGCGCCTCAAAAATCCTTCCCCTGAAACCTTCCGCCTCGCCCTAGAAAATGCGGGCGACAAAGAGTTTGTGCAAATGCGGCGGGGCGACAAAGTTTTAGAAACCATTGTGGCCGTAGCGCCGCTGCTGGGCCTGCTGGGAACCGTAACCGGCTTAATTGCCACCTTTAATAATCTCAATATCGGCAGTGGCGGCGGTGCCGATACCTCTGCAGCAGCCTCCGGTATTGGTGAAGCGCTAATTACAACTGCGGCAGGCATGGTGGTGGCAATCATGGCGCTGCTGGTGTTTCGGATCATGGTGACCTTTCAAGCGCAACAGATGGACTATTTTTCCGAAGCAGGCAACGAATTAGAGCTAATTTACCGCCAATACTGGTACGAGCCAGCCCTTTCCGCCTTGGAAAATCCGTCAGGGCCGCCGAAAGCCGAGCCCTTTGTGGCTGAGCGTTACTGAGTTAAATCCACCTTTTCTTTGCTATGCGGTTTCGCGAGACCAACAACACCGCCCCTCCTCAGGTTGACCTGATCCCCATGCTGACCGTCATGATGGGCGTCCTGGCTTTTTTCGTCGTAGTTACCCTGACCCTAGGTAGCGAAGAAAAAATCGACATGAAGCTGCCCGCAGCCCAGCCCGAAGAGCAGCCGCCAGCCCCGGTCACAACCCCACCTTTCATCGTTGAAATGGACGCCAGCGGCGGTTTTAGACTCAATAAC
>JBCCNE010000043.1:0-16691 GCA_039026015.1 Cyanobacteria bacterium P01_C01_bin.70
CACCAACCATCGGGCGGCTCGCAGTTCGCGATATTTACCTGCCAGCACCAGGCGATACCAGTAAGGATACCGCTGGGTGGCTAACTGTTCGATTTGGGTCATCGCGCTGTCAATCTGAGCCGTCGAGGTGCGGTTCAAGTAGGCAATCGGTCCTTCAAGCGATCGCGGATAGACGATATCTTCAGCGGTCTCAGCGGCGGCTTGGGACTCAGGCTGGGTCGTGTGCTGAATCAACCGAGCCAGCTCACGTACGGATAGACCTCGCGACCCAAACCCATCGGCCCCCATTTGAGCCGCGGCAGCCTGCAGCACCGGCTCGGTCTGCGCACTCAATACCAACACCGACACGGTCGGAAACTGCCGCTTGATTTCCCCACAAAGCTGTAACCCCATCAACTGGTCGGGAGCGCCTTGTCCCAAGCCTAAGTCAATTACCACCATATCTACGGCGGGGGATTCGGTACTGTAGCCAGCATCGGTGGCGGTGGCGGTGGCGCTGGCCTGCAACTCTGCTAAGGTCGCAAGGGTCGTCTCGCTGTCCGAAGCTTCCCCCACGACAACAAATTCTGATCGCTGTTCGAGCCAAATGCGCAACCCTAATCGAAAGACGGGATCTTCGTCCACTAAAAACAGGTTGAGAGGAGAGGCCGTCATATCCGCAGTGCAGCTAGTTATCTAGGTTAGGGGGAGGCGGTTGAGTCAGCGGTTCGGCATCTAGTGCATCAGCTTCCTGCTCTTGCTGTTCGGCTGCGGCCTCTGCCTCCGCACTTTCTGCCTCCTGCTTCCAAATGTAGGCTCTTTCAGTTTCCCACAATTCAATAGCCTTGCGGGCCTCGTTGTATAGAGCACGACCGGGGGCAATTTGCGCAGCGACACCAATTGCCTTTGTAAGTGAGCCGCGATAGGCCAGCGACTTCGCCTCTTCGAGAATGGGACTGTCTTCTTGAATTTGCAGGGTCCGCGTCCAGTCTTTGACCATGACCTGCGCCCGCTCGTACAGAGCGCGATCATCCTGAATTTGCTGCAGAATAGCGATCGCTTCTTGCAGCTTGTCGTCACTGGCGAGCTGATTCGCCTCGTTCAAAATGGGCTGATCTTGAATGATCTCAATCTGATCGAGCCAATCAGCAATTAGGGTCTGGGCATCAATCCGCAGGGCTCGCCCCAGAGACACATTGCGGGCTTCAACAATCGCCGCCTCCAAAGCAGGAATGGTCGCCCTACGGGCTAAGTTCCTGGCGCGCACGAGGAAAGGCCGATCTTCGATACGTTCAATTTCATCTTGCCAATGAGCAATCAGGGTTTGGGCCTGCAGGCGGCGAGGTCGCTCTAGCTCAACTGTCCACGCCAGATCCGCTGCATAACTATAGGACCACTGCTGGCGTAGGCTGGCTACATTGTTGGCAAACTGCAGAGTGCGTAAGTCTTCCAGTTCCGCTTTCCACGCCTGCACTGATTTCTGAGCAGTGGGATAAAACGTGCTGTTGGCAGGAATTTTTTCCGCTGCTCGAATGGCTTCCATGAGCTTAAAGAGCTGTAATACCCCCGGATTATCCTGCTGCACCCGCTGGGCCAAACGGGTCGCATGACTAAATTTAATCAGGTCTTGGGCTTCGGGCGCCAAGTTGGGATCAGGGGGCACTTTTTGTACCGCTGCGACTGCGCCCTCCAGGTCCCCCAATTCCCAGCGCTGGAAACTGTATAGCAGAAGGTTCTGACTCCAGCGATCAATGTCTTCCTGGGCCTCATTCCAGGCTTTACTGGTCAGGTTAATGCGCTGGGCAATCACCAACGCCTGACCGATATTTTCTGGGTTGCCGGTATTTGCTAACCCTCGCGCCTGCTCAATTTGTGACCAGGCCGTTTCCTCAAGCTGTTTTTCCTGAAGCAGTTCGTTGTGCCGCTGACCCAGCCAGTAATCACTAGTCAGCAGCTTGAGCGCCTGCAGACCACTATTAGCAGCGTTCCAGTCACGCGCTGCGATCGCCTGCTCAACGGCATTTTCTAGCTCCTGACCCTGCTTCCACTCTTGCTGCCAATCCCAGATTTGGCCTTGGGCCGTTTCCCGCAGAGGCGTGTCGAGGGGGATCTTGCCGGCCCATTCGGTAGCGGTAGTCAAATCACCCTCGTGCATTTTGTCCGTCGCCTTTTCCAGCAGGCGTTCAGACGACTCCACCAAGACAGGATAAATTTCGCCGTAGAGAGGATGGGTAGGCGAGTAGTTGGCTGCTAGCTGCACCGCCTGCATCAAGGACCTGGCGCTGCCGGTACGCAGGGCAGACTGAGCACAAATCAGGCGATCGCCATCCGCGCTCGCTACCGTGACCTTTTCACAATCTGGTAAGGGCGGGATGCGAGTCAACCAGGTCAGCGCCCACAGGCCAAAAACGCCGGAACCCACCATCAGCCCGCTCCAAAAGAGTGGCCAAAACCAGCCCAAAGGCACCCGCACTTTGACCCGGGGCTGACCAATCGTCGATTTGGGCTGAATAGAGGAGCGGGCCATAAATGCAAAGATCAGCGGTAAGACATTAATCAAGCCTGCTAACGACGCAGTGAACAGCCGTTTGCCAGAAACGCGGAGGGCATCCATGAGACTGGGCCACCCCTGAGAGAATCCGGTCAAACCAGCAGCTAAAAACCCTTCGAAAGCTCTAAGAATGTGCTGATATTGTAGAAGTAAATCAATGAATTGAACGATTGATTGCCCAAAGTCTTTAATTTATTCGGTCAAGGTCGGGCAAACAGATATGAAAAAAGATGTAAAACAGGCGATCGCTGCGGCTTTTTTAAGCCCCGCCATATTAGCTGGGCTCGTTGCCAGAGGCGAAGCCGAAAATACCGCTGATTTGCAGCGGTTGCTGATTAGCCAACAGTGCGTCAGTTGTGATTTGGCCGGGGTGGTGCTGGCGGGCACGCGACTAGCAGGAGCTAACCTTACTGAGGCCAACCTTCAAGCGGCTAACCTGCAGGAGGTGGTCTTAATCAACAGTAATCTACAGGCAGCCAATCTGACCGGGGCTAACCTCCAAGCCGCCACTCTGACGCGGGCAGTGCTGATCGACACGACCCTGATTGATACCGATTTAACCGGGGCGAGCTTATCCTATGCCAATTTGACCGGGGCCACATTGCGAGGGGCGGATTTGACCGCTACAATCGCCCCTGAAGCAAACTTTACCGATGCCGATCTAACAGCTGCGACCCTGACCAGAGCCGTCTTTACCCAAGCCAGCTTTACCGGGGCTAATCTTAGCGAGGCTGACCTACAGGCGGCTGAGCTTAACCGCGCTTATCTGCTGCGAGTTGATCTGACAAATGCGGACCTCCGTAACGCTAACTTTTCCCGGGCGCGCTTCGTCAGAAGTAATCTCAACGGTGCAGATCTGACCGATGCGTCCTTGTTTAGCGCCCAGATGAACCGCACCTCCCTTGAGGGGACAATCTTTTGCCGCACGATCATGCCAGACGGCACTCAAAACGACGACAACTGCACTCCCGAACCATCAGCTCATGTCAGCGACTAAGTTCAGGGCGGGTGGCAGGCAATATCGCGATCGCCCATGTCCTGAAGTTAAAGAAACGATGAGCTAACGCCTGCGTCAATCAAGAAAAAAACTTCATTGAGCCACAAGTGATCCAGTTCCCTCTGATTTGGGAATAGATAATTGTAGACTTGCCGCCACTAGAACAATGGGAAAAGCGCAATCGCGGCAATGGCGCTGTATCGCCTAGGCGCTTAGCAACGCCAAGAGCGATCGGCACTTCTGTTCGTCACTAACAAGCCTCCAAAAATTAAGGTGATAAGCGACTTTCAACTGCCGTAAAAATTTCAGCCGAGCGGCGGTAGTTCATCCGACTAAATCTTCGATACAGCGTCTTCAAAGCTAGTGAGGGCCAAAAACCACCTGAAGCCTTTGTTCTCAGGTTGGTTAGTGCACCTTACCCAGCAAGGAAATGCTGTGGCGATGCAGTCAACAACCCGTTTCTTGCATAGACATCTGACATCTGGCGGTTGCGGTTGCTACATGTCCAAATTTCTAATGTTATTGAGCAATCTCAGAGCACGGCAAATTATTAAATTCAATGGTTTCAGCTAAAGATACTTCTGTTTTTAACACGGTGAGAGATGGCCGTTTACGGCATTATCCTATGGATACTTTTGAAGCAATTTTTCAAAATTGTGGCGATGCCGTAGTGGTAATTGATGATCAAGCCCACCCGGTTTATGTAAATGCACGGGCGCAATCGCTGCTAGCAGCGGCACCCACTCTATTAACAGCACCAACAGACTATACTGGCTGCGAACTGTGGGAGATGTGCTCCCAGCAACCGCAAAGATTTGCCGACAGTTTGTCTCAAGCAGTCTTAGCTACTGCGCCAGAGCGGCATCGCGAATTTATTATGCGCTGTTCGTCAGCACAAGGCGAGACTTGGCTGGCCATTAGCGGTCATGGTTTTGCCCTGCCGAGCAGCGACTTTCAGGGCGGCCTGCTATTTATCCGCGATGTCAGCCATCAAACTGTCTTAGTGGAGACTATAGGCCATGAGCCTCGCCATGACGAATTAACCGGGCTCGTCAATCGGGCTATTTTTATGGATCGCATTGAACATGCATTAACCAAGGTGCACGCTGACAAAAGCACCTTTATTGCGGTCTTGTGTTTAGATGTGGTGCGGCTCAAGGCAGTGAACGATAGCTTTGGATATGCAGCAGGCGATCGCTTGCTAGTCGAGATTACTCGCCGCCTCAAGGGAAATTTGCGATGCGAAGATACGCTATCGCGGCTGGGCGGCGACGAGTTTACGGTCCTGCTTGAACAGGTCTCATCCTATTCCGAAGTGCTGGCGATCGCGGACGCCATGCATCAAGAATTAGTGGTCCCTTTCAAAGTCGCCGACTATGAAATCAACATTGGCGTCAACATTGGTATCAGCCTAGGCAGCCATCAGACTCCCGATGCTGACACCTTACTGCGACAGGCTGACCTCGCCATGAACGAGGCTAAAGCCCGCTTTGAAGAGCGCTATTGCGTCTTTGAAGACGACATGGCAGCAGTGGCCGATAACTCGCTGTATCTCGAAATGTCGCTGCGACGGGCGATCAAAAACAGCGAATTCTATCTGGTGTATCAGCCTATCTTTCTGGTGCGCACCCAAGCGGTCATCGGCGTCGAGTCGCTCTTGCGCTGGCATCACCCCACCCAAGGAGTCATTTCTCCAACTCAATTTATTCCCTTAGCAGAGAAGACCGGCCTCATTATCCCTCTCGGCTGGTGGGTCTTAGAAGAATCCTGTCGGCAGCTCAAAGAATGGCAAACCACGATTCCCGGTGCCGAAAATTTGTTTATCAGCGTGAATATGTCGAGCCGCCAATTTGCTCAGCGAGAGCTGCTGGAAGGGATTCAGCAAATCTTGGCTAAAACGGGCTTGTCACCAAGATTTCTCAAAATTGAGCTGACCGAAAGCGTGTTGATTGACAATTCTGATTCCATCATCGGGATCTTAGACGGCATTCGCAAAATGGGGATCAAACTTTCGATTGATGATTTTGGTACCGGCTATTCTTCACTGAGCTATTTGCATCAGTTTCCAGTGGACACCCTGAAAATTGATCGCTCTTTTTTGGAAAATGCCGATTCTGACTTTGAAAAGCTCGAAATTCTGCAGTCCGTCGTTCGCTTAGCGTGGAACTTGGGCCTTGAAGTCGTTGCCGAAGGGATTGAGACTCAACGACATTTAGCCCAGGTCAAAGCGCTGCGCTGCGAATCTGGTCAAGGCTATTTATTTTCAAAACCGCTGCGGAGCCATCAGATGGAGCGACTGCTGGGAGAGCAATAGGCGTTTAATGAGTAGCCAAGTATAGGATGAATCTGTCTGGGAGGCTGGGTAGGTAGAGGTAATGGAGTTAATAGGGCGTTGATCTTGACGAAGCCCATTCTGCAGGAATTAGCCTGCCCAGAGAACTTTAAGGTTTCGAGTAGGAGTGAGCAACCTGTAGTTAATTGCTGTAATAGCCGCTGAGTTGATGCCTGAAAAATCGCTTGGCGTAGGTTGTTGCTAATGCCATATCAGACCCACCGTCCGAATCTATGATGACCGAAGATGGCCTAAAACAGATAATGGATATCGGTTTTGCTGACCTATTCCGCTGGTTAGTCATAGCCGTGAAAGGTTTTGGGCATGCTTAAGACAGGGGGCGACCCAACCGGCTAGACCACGGAGGCGGGGGAGGCAGGCTGATCGCAGACAGCGGCGCGATCGCTAAATGCAAGCATTTTTTGCGGTAAGTGATAGGCGATCGCTTTGCCGTGATAGCTTTCTAACACTGCCCCTCTCAATGCCATCCACTGTTCTCGATTCGTTCTGTGAGATGTCTGGTCTGAGAGGTTAGGCCGTTGCCCGCTGCATCTTCCATCAACGAGTTGCCAATGAGCCTTTGCATTAATCCAAACTGTTCGCAGCCCGCTCATCCTGACAATAGCCACCACGTCACCTGTCAAGCCTGCGGGTCAGATCTCTTGCTACAAGGCTGTTTTCGAGTTATGCGGTTGCTCAGCAGTAACAGTGGTTTTGGCCTGGTGTATGAAGCTTATCAGCAGGATCAGCCCAAAATTTTGAAGGTGCTGAGGCGCGATCGCAGCGATAATCCCAAGGTGCTGAGTCTCTTTCGCAAAGAGGCCGATGTCTTAAGTCAGCTCCAGCATCCCGGCGTGCCTTTGGTCGAAAAGAACGGCTATTTTGTTTACCATCCCCAGAGCGGAACGTCGCTGCACTGCATTGTGATGGAAAAAATCGACGGCCCCAATCTTTTACAGTGGATGCAGCAGCAGGGCAATCATCCCATTGGTGAGCGGCAGGCCTTTCAATGGTTGTATCAACTCGCCGAAATTTTGCGCCGCGTCCATCAGCTCAACTATTTTCACCGCGACATCAAACCTGACAACATCATGCTGCGCTCAAATGGCCAGCTGGTGCTGGTCGATTTCGGAGCGGCCCGTGAAATGAGCCAAACCTATCTAGCCCAGGTCGGTAGTCTAGGGGTCACGACCATCAGTTCAGCAGGCTACACGCCGCCTGAACAAGAGCAAGGTCAAGCTGTGCCACAGTCCGATTTTTATGCCCTGGGGCGCACTATTATCTTTTTGTTGACGGGGCGATCGCCTAACGACACGGCGCTTTACGACCCCATGCTGAACCAGTTTAAGTGGCGGCCCTACGCGCCTCAGGTATCCGAAGATTTTGCCGAACTGCTAGACAGCCTGGTGTCACCTCGGGTCATCGACCGTCCCAAGACCGCTCAGGAGTTACTGGAGCGACTACAGCGGCTCTCCCTCAGTCAGTTCAGGCACCAGGGAGATGAGGCTGCACTCCTCGCCATCACCTCGCCTCCAGTCACGGGCACCACTCACGCCAGTGGCTTTCACCTGCCCGATTACGCTTTAGGGGGATTGTCTACGGTGACGCCTCCGGCCACTGAACAGCAGCATGAAGTCCTCGCTTCTAAGATAACCACCTACTGGACGTGGCTGATTGCCGGAGGCGTGGTGATGGCCGCGACCGCCCTGCTGGGGTTTGGCCTTTGGAGCCGCCAGCGATCGCCCTTCACCGCGACAGAGCAGCCCACTGAAACTAGCCCAGAGGTCACGACCGCTCCAGAAATGGCCGTACAACTGCTGCGCACGCTGGCCGCCCACGACAATTCTGTCAACGATCTCAAGCTGCTTTCCGATGAGCGGCGGTTTGTGAGTGCCAGCGCTGACAGCACCATTCGGCTGTGGGATTTGAGTAACGGTGAGGTGCTGCAAACTTTTGTCGGCCATGAAACCTTTGTCAATGCGCTGATCCTGAGTCCCGACGAACGCACTCTCTACAGCGGCAGCGCCAGCGGCGCCATGCTAGCGTGGAACATCGCCACCGGCGAACAGCAGGCAACTTTTGCCGGCCACGAAGGCGCTGTCAACTATCTAGATCGAAGTCCTGATGGCCGTTTGTTGGTAAGTGCGAGTTCCGACGGCACCATCAAAATCTGGGAAACCGCCACCCAAGAACTGGTCATGACTCTGACCGGGCACGAGGGTGCAGTGAATACGCTGCTGATCACTGATGATGGTCAGCGTGTGATCAGCGGCGGCACCGACCGCACTATTCACCTCTGGAACCTGCAAACAGGCGACGAGATGGCAACGCTGGAAGGTCATAAAAGCTACATCAATGCGATCGCTGTTAGCCCCGACGGTCGTTATCTCTTTAGTGCGAGTGCTGACAGCAATCTGATCCGTTGGGATCTGGAAACCAATGAAATGCTGGGGACTCTGGCAGGACACACGAGCTTCGTGAACGTATTGACGATGAGCCGCAATGGTCAAATTGTGGCCAGTGGCAGCGCTGACGAGACCGTACGGATTTGGAATGTTGCCTCTGGGGAATTACAAGCGATCCACACAGGCTTTGGCATGCCTGTAGATCACATCCTGCTGCCTTCCCAAAAGCAACTCATTATTGCCAGCCGTGAAAATCCCGCTATTAAAGTCTGGCTGACGGAGGAATAGCCGGGTCAGGATGATGGGGTATGAGAGTGGCTGAGGGGCTAGGGATGCTGGCGGAGCCTGCCCGGAGGGCTGGGGTGACATGGTAGCAGGTAACTAAGAATCAAGAACTGAGAACCAAAACGAAAACCGGATTTCTCTTGCCGCATTCTGAACTCCGCACTCTGAACTGTACAGACACGATATGTTGCCTTTCCTCTCCTAGAGTGATTTCAATGATCAAATCTGGCTTTTTGGGCTTTTGTAAATAGTTGGTGGGGTTGCTTTAGGTAATTCGCACTGGCCGGTACACTGAAATATGTGGTTTCTTGGGAGGGGTTCAATGGCCTGGTTTGTCGGATTTTCGACCCTGCTGGCAGCATATTTGTTGGGCTCAATTCCCACCGGATATCTCGCGACGAAAGCTGTTAAAGGTGTTGATATTCGCGACTATGGCTCTGGCAATACTGGCGCAACCAATGTTTTTCGAGTGGCGGGCAAGAGTGCCGGCATTTCAGTCCTGCTGATTGACCTCTGTAAAGGACTATTGGCCGTACTGCTGGCCAAATTTATATTGGTTGCAAGTTTGATGACATCCCCAGTGCTCTCTGAAACGCTGGCATGGTGGATAACAATCGCTGGACTTCTGGCAATTGTGGGCCATAGTCGCTCTATCTGGCTCAACTGGACGGGCGGCAAATCAGCGGCTACCGGACTAGGCACCTTGTTGGCGCTATATTGGCCAGCGGGCCTGTGCGCAGCAATCGTATTTGCGCTCACGCTGGGACTATCAAAAATGGTCTCACTAGGCTCCATGACGGCGGCGATCGCTGCAGTCGTATTGATGATTGCTTTTCAACAGCCATTACCATACGTGCTGTTGGCAATCGCCGGTAGTTTTTACGTCATTCTGCGCCATCGAGCCAATATTCAGCGTATTTTAGCTGGCACCGAACCTCGGGTGGGCAGCAGCCCTTCTCAAACGAAGCAGAGCCCTAGCTAGAGACTGTTCTCACCTTGACTAGCGCCGATAGCGCCCCCAAGACAAAAAGCTAGTAACGACGAAAAGGATAATTGCTGAGCCCACAACTGCAGGCAAAATGGGTACGCCCTGCACATCCCAAGTGACAAAGTCGGGAATGGGCAGAGCATACGTAGATTGAACATATTTGACCGTCCATTCTCCCAGCCACACCCCCGCAAAACCAATCAGAGCCAGACCAAAGATTTTGCCTGGAATGCGCCGGGGAATCAAAAACGTCGCCAATCCAGCACATCCCAGAGCAATCAAAATTTGTACGAGCAAGCGAGTCAGATCCACAACCCACCTCCGCCAGGATTTAAGTTCCCAATTCGTCAGCGCGATCGCAGGCAGCGCGTACTGCGTTGATTAAAGATGCCCGGACGCCCCCGATTTCTAACTGAGTAACGCCAGCAATGGTCGTACCGCCGGGACTGGTAACACGATCCTTCAAAACGCCAGGATGCCAGTCTGTTTCCTGTAAAAGCGTGGCCGTGCCCTTGACAGTTTGAATGGCGAGCTGCAGCGCAATCGCCCGCGGTAATCCAGCAGCAACGCCACCATCGGCTAACGCTTCAATCATCACGGCCACATAGCCGGGCCCAGAGCCGGACAGTCCAGTCACTGCATTAATCAACGTTTCTGGAACTTCAACCACCTCACCCACTGCTTGAAAAATCATTCTAGCTCGCTCTAAATCTTCCGTTTGAGTATGGGTACCCGGGGCAATCGCGGTCATTCCAGCGCCCACAGTGGCAGGTGTGTTAGGCATGGCGCGAATCACCGGCCAGTTCGGAGCCGCCGCTTCCAGCGTAGAGAGAGGAGTTCCCGCCATGATAGACAGCAGCAATGACGTTTGCTGCTGGGCTACCGCTTGCAAATCGGGCACTACTTTAGCAAAGATCTGAGGCTTGACCGCAACGAGGACAATCTCGGCCTCAGCGAGGGCGGCAGCATTATCGGACACAGCCTGAATCTTATAGGCATCCACCAAAAACTGCTGACGCGCTGTCGACGGCTCTCCGACCGTGATCGCTTCAGCAGCAAAAATTTTCAGCGAAATAAGGCGAGAGATGAGTGCTTCACCCATCACCCCGCCTCCTAAAACGCATAGCTGGGTTGGCAACTAGCTAACGTCCTTGTCAACGAACTGCAATGACGGATACACCGTCTGTCAATCAAACTCTCAGCAAGATTGCTGAATTAGCGACGTTTAGCCTAAGCCAACTGCGCGATCGCCGCCCCAAACGGGAGTCGGAGGCACAGCGCGAGGATCGACCATCGGCGTTTGCGGAGCCATCGGCATGTCTTCCTCAACATCGGTGGGCGTGCTCACATGCACACAGTTCGGCGTAAAGAGAAAGATGCTTTCCCCAATCCGCTCTTGGTGACCATCAATGGCGTAGGTGCCCCCCGCCACAAAGTCAACAGCGCGCTGGGCCTGGTCAGGATCCATTGTGGTCAGATTCAGCACAACCGACTTACGCTCTCGCAGGGCTTGAATTGCTTGCGGCATTTCTTCGAAAGAGCGCGGCTCCATCACCACGACTTCGGAGGCTCCGTTGATTGCTCCAGGCATACCGATCACATTACTTCCCATAGTGTTCATTCCAGTTTCATTAGACAGCATCCGTTCGCGGACACGACGACGTGCACGCGGCTCTTCCGGTGATGGCGGTTGAGGCTGAGGAGCCGCCACCGCTGGTTGAGGAGCGTTTTCTTCCTGATAGAGCGTTTGATAATCATCACCCGCTTCTATCTCGTCATATTCGTAGTCATAGTCAGCCGGGTCATTGAGGCCGACGAAATCTCTTAATTTATTGAACAAGTTGCTCACAGCTACACTCCATAACAATCAGCAATTACCAGTTAATAACTGGCTTAGCCTGAGAGATGATGCCAACGATCTCATTCAGCGATTTCGACAGGATACTGAAGAAATAAACCGTTGAGGTCAGGTTTGTCGTTTCTAACGCTGAATCTAGATTTGAATCAGTTGGGAAACGACCCGTTCGTTGAACCGCCTTTACTCTAATCGAGTTTGCGGAATTTGAGTCCACAGTATACACGAAATCCCCAAATGGACGTTCTCTTTAATAATTAGTTAAAAACTTTAGGATCACTGCCAGCACAGAATTCTGTCCTTCGATCGCGGCTGATCTGATCGTCCCAATCAAGTTCTCGGAGATGGCCCAGCGATCGCCGATCAAGCGGGCCCGAAGATCCCAATCAATGTCCTGATCGCTGAAACCTAAGTGGGGCGATCGCCGAAGAGGGTTGTGCCGAGTCTAATCATGGTTGAACCAGCAGCGATCGCTCCCGGATAGTCGCGTGACATGCCCATCGAAAGTTCTGATAAGTTCAACTGATCAAACCCTTGTTCATTGATTTGCTTGGCCAACATTTTAGCCCGCTGAAAAATTACTTCGACATCTGCGATCGAACTTTCTAAGGGAGGAATAGTCATTAACCCAACGATTTTCAGATGCTGCAACTGATTAAGCTGGGGCAAAGCCGACCATAGCTCGGGAACCGTAAAGCCAAACTTAGCGGCATCAGGCACCAACTTGACCTGTATACAACAGTAGGGCAGTCGCCCCACTTCCTCCGCCAGCCGATTAATTCGCAGGGCAATTTTGAGACTGTCGATAGAGTGAATCCAATCGAAGTGCTCAACCGCTTTGCGCACTTTGTTGCTCTGCAAATGGCCAATCAAGTGCCAGGTAATATCGTCTAAATCGGCAAGTTCCTCCTGTTTGGCGATGGCCTCCTGCACCATGCTCTCGCCAAAGTCGCGCAGATTAGCCCGATAAGCCTCACGGATGGCACTGGACGGCTGTTTTTTAGAGACTGCAATGAGACGAACCTGGGGCGGCAGTTGAGCCGTAATAGCGGTAATGCGGTCAGCAATCGTGTTAACAGAGGAGGAAGCGGTCATTGAAAGGTTTGTTTATAGATCGTCTGCAGGCGATCGTACTCCGAATGGTCACCCTGACGCCGCACCGTTCGCATGCGCTCTTCAAACTTTTGGCGCGCATCACTGCGACTGATGGCTTCAAACGTAACCCCCTTGGGCAAAGCCATCGTCACTGTAAAAAAGAGGCGCTGAGCATAGAGAGTGACAAACAGTTCTTGCCCTTCAGCAATCATGCATAGCCGGCAGAGCAATCCAAATGTGGGGTGATTGATGTAATTCTCTGTACTCATCCAAGCGGGAACACGCGATAGCGGCATTGTGTAGTCATCTGTCGTCCCCACACTGTAAGCCATGATGGAGAGCAAAACTAGCGTTTGCCCAAAGTTAACATCAACAGGGAGAGGGGCTGCAAAACTCAGCGGTCAATTAAATACATAATGGAGCCTTCTTTTTTGATCTATTTGATAATCTTCTCAAATTTTATTGCGGGAAAAAGGATTATTACTTCATGACAATTGATGCTTGAGAGGTAGTCATGCCGATTGCCAACAGTTGGGCTTGCGCCTTTTGCAAAGACTCTTGCCATTCTTGAAACGGCTCGCTGTCCGCTACAATTCCGGCTCCGACCTGTCCCCAAACCATTTGTTGGCCAGTAGCGTTCTGAGCCAGCAGCAGCGTTCGAATCAGAATATTCAAATCTAAATGCCCTCGCCAGTCTAGATATCCGCAAGAACCATAGAACAGGCTGCGGCGTAGGGGTTCCAGGGCTTCAATAATCTCCATGCAGCGAACTTTGGGGCACCCCGTAATCGTGCCGCCGGGAAAAGTAGCCCGAATCAGATCGATCGCGGTTTTGTCTTTTGCTAGCGTGCCCACCACGTTGCTGACTAAATGCATCACGTGGCTGTAAGACTCCAAAACCATGAGCTCATCGACCTGTACGGTGCCCCAGGTGCAAACTCGCCCCAAGTCATTGCGTTCGAGATCCACCAGCATAATGTGCTCGGCCTGTTCTTTACGATTGTTCATTAGCGCCTGAGCAAATTGCTGATCGGTTTCAGCCGAGGTGCCTCGAGGTCGGGTTCCAGCGATTGGTCTGGTTTCCGCACGTCTTCCAGAACGGGGATCGTGGCGGAGTGACACTAGCCGCTCTGGCGAACAACTGACCATCGCGCCCCAAGGAGTACGCCAGTAGCTGGCAAACGGCGAAGGATTAATCCGATGCAGATGTTGATAAATCGTCCAGCTATCGGCGGCTGTTTGGGTGGCAAACCGCAGGGAAAGATTGGCTTGAAAGATATCTCCGGCTTGAATGTGCTGCTGCGCCCGCCGGACGGCTGCTTCGTACGCGGCTTGAGAAGAGGCAAACTGTAGCGGCGCAGCCATTAGGGTGTCAGCGAGGACAGGAGGAGAAAACGTGGCGATCGCCTGCTCCATGTCGTTCAACTGGGCTGGATGAGTAGCTGCTAGCCAGAGGCGTTGAGTTAGGTGATCAGCAATGGCAAAGGTATCCGGCTCATACCAATAGGCTACCGGAAACGGCAGCGGATCAGCATTTTTCACCGGCAGCGCTTCAATTTCCCAGGCTAAATCGTAACCTAACCAACCTAGCCAGCCACCAGCAAAGGGTTCCAGCGACTCAGCCAGCGGTTCGCCGCATTCAGTCAGCAAGACGGCGGGCGGCTGCGGTGTCGCGAGGCGATCAGCCAACATTGGCAAAATTTCACCCACGGGCGGAGTCCAAAGCAGCGGGCGATCGCCATGGCACCTCGGCGGCCCAGCACAAATCGAGTAGCGCGCCAATCGAGATTGGGGGCTGTTGGGCAGTAGCTGAGCCGGACTTTCAAGCAGCGTAGCAATCGCCCGCTCGCTCGGCCATGCCCCGGCAGTGACAGACGGTTGACCATAGAGCGCCTGAAAAATATCGGACCCCGTTTTGTGAGCCAGGGGCCGCGATCGCACATACCACGGCGACAGCATCACACCCCTTCGCTGCCCCAGACAACGCGGGCATACCAAAAGCCCACCAGGATCACCAAAACCAGCAAATCAGCCCGACTCAATCGCAATGCCGACCACTCCACTCGATGGGTGTTGGGTGTCGTGAAACCGCGTACCGCCATCGCCGCCGCCGTTTGTTCAGCGCGCAGCAGCAGGTTTTTGAGCAACCGCTCGACCACTGCCAGCCAGACCTGAGTAGAGCCGCGAAAGCCCAGCTTTTTCCAGTTGATGGCACGGGTTTGTACTGAACGAATGAGGTTCTGGGTTTCTTCGAGCACGAGAGGGATAAAGCGCAGAGCCAGCGTCACAGTGAGGGCAATTTCGGTAACGGGAATTTTGAGCGATCGCAGCGGGCTCATCAATACTTCCAGCGCTACGGTGACTTCTTCTGCCGCCGTGGTCAAGAGAAATAAATTGGTGCCGTAAATCAGGGTAAAAAATAGCGTGCTGAGGCGAACGCCCAACTCTAGCGATCGCTGTGTCACCCGCAGGCGCCAGGTATCTAACAGCACATATCGATAGCCGGTCGGCTGCGGCAGATTAAATGATTCTGGCGAAAATTGATCCGGGAAAGGAGCGACATCTCGCAAGCCCTCTGGAGGGGTCTCAGGAGATTCATCAACCAACAGTAAAAGCTGCTGCGGAGCAGGAACCGGCGTTTGATAGTCGATCGCTAAGCCATCGGGCAGCAGCGCCGTCAACACCAGCATCAGCGTACAGAGAAACAGCAGCCAACCGAGCTGCTGTCGCCATACCCGCAGGGGAATCATCGCCAACAGGGTAATCGCAACCAGCAGGCCCACCAAAAAAAATCGCCAAGCCGCATTAGCCAACAGGGGGCTTACCAATATGCTGACTAGCCAAAACAATTTGACCCGTGGGTCAAGCCGATGTAGCCAGGTAACCGGCTCTTCGAGATAGAGACCGATAGGTAAAGTTTTCAGCAGATCCATGCGCTAGGTCAAACCAATTTACGATTGTAGATGTTCGATTTGGGATGCAGCACTGTTTGGCTAACAGTGGTTTTATGCTTCACATCTGTAGCTTTAGAGAAGCTAACCAAGAGCAAGACAGTCAACTTTAAACTTTTGTGGCGCGGTTAGGACTTTGTCGTTCCAGATCCCGCATTTTTTTACCTCGCCAGAGCAGACGAATAGGACTGCCTTCAAACCCTAGATTTTGACGAAACTGTCCCTCAATATAGCGGCGATAGCTTTCGCCAAACAGTTTGGGATCATTTACAAACAGGGCAAAGGTGGGAGGCCGCGCCGTAACCTGAGTGCCGTAATAAATGCGACCCTGGCGGCCCTGACGAGTGGTCGGCGGCGTATGCCAGCCCACGGCGTCTTCCAGCACTTCATTGACCACAGAGGTGCTAACCCGGCGGCGATGTTCGGCCACCGCTTGATCCACCAGATCGAGAATTTTGGGTACCCGCTGTCCGGTCAGGGCGCTGGTATAGATGCGCTTAGCCCATTCCATAAAATATAGCTTGCTGCTAACGGTGCGGTCGTAGTTATAAATCGTGTAGGAGTCCTTATCCTCCACAGCATCCCACTTATTCACCACGACCACGCAGGCGCGACCGTCTTCTTCTACCCGCCCCGCCAGCTTCTGATCTTGCTCAGTCACGCCGTCAATCGCGTCAACCACCAGCAGCACGACATCCGCCCGACGAATTGCTTTAAAAGCTCGATTGATGCCAAAAAATTCGGGCCCGTAATCAACATTTTTCTTTTTGCGAATGCCCGCCGTATCAATCAATCGATAGCGCTGTTCGTGCCGCTGCACCAGCATGTCGATCGCGTCTCGCGTCGTACCCGAAACCGGACTCACAATCGCCCGATTCTCCCCCACAAAGGCATTCAGCAGACTGGATTTGCCAACGTTGGGCCGCCCGACAATCGCTACCCGCACTTCTTCCGGCTCATCGATGTCCTCATTGGGGGGTAGATGAATGATCAGCTCATCCAGCAGTTCGCCCGTCCCGTTGCCGTGAATGCCCGAAACCGGATAGGGTTCCCCCAGTCCCAACTCCCAAAACTGGGCCGCTTGAATCAAGCCTTGCTCTGGCGACTCACATTTGTTCACCGCCAGCAAAACCGGCACAGAATGCTGCTGCCGCAACCACTGAGCAATTTCTCGATCGGCTTCCGTCGGGCCTTCCTGTCCATCCACCACCATCACTGCCGCACTCGCCTCGACAAGAGCCGTCATCGCTTGC
>JBCCNE010000044.1:0-16578 GCA_039026015.1 Cyanobacteria bacterium P01_C01_bin.70
ATTACCGAGGGGATTAACACTCGAATTAAGCTCATCAAGCGTCAGGGATATGGCTTTCCCTGCTTCCCTCATTTCCGGCTGCGGCTGTTAGCTTGCTTAGGCCGTTCATAATCAGTAACACACCCAGTCACGCAGAGCCTCGAGTTTGTTTTGAGCATCAGAAATTCATTGGAGAGAATCGAGTATTTAAAGAAGTTTTCTACAAGATTATTGATTTTTGATTAGGTTTTCAGTTGTCCAGTCTATTTTTGGATGTATGAACTAGAGCTTTGCAATCAAAAATTGACCACCTAAAAGGCAAGCAAGATTTTCAGTTTTCTCCACATCGCTGAGGGATTTTACTCATAGCGAGTTGATGCAAATTCTGCACCAACATGTTCGTTTTTCAATTTCTGGAGACCTAGATCGCCCTAGCGCTTGACCTGAGGAAAATTCGCGCAAACCTTTTACCAAAGGGAAGGGTGTCCTCCGCAGGGAGAGCCACTTTTAGGTTTACGACCATTAATTTCTTGATTCATGGGAAAAAGATGCGCCTGGAACCTGGACGAAGCGATATTCAGGAGAGGTACATTGAGTTTTTCAAGTCGGCTTACTTTCGAGCAAATAATGCAGTTCGGCTCGGTGCTTAGCATGGCAAATAAGGTGCAGAGCTGAAAAAATTCATCGCTGAGGAAATTAAAATCATACCGATTTGACCAAGCCAAAATATCGCCAAATCGAATTTCCTCAGATCATGACCGGAACACAGCCAGTCATTAATGAAGCCAGATGATTCTTATTCACACGGTCGACGATGCATTCCAAAGCTATCCTCGAGCTATCTCACAGGTATTGGGGAATCAGTCTAGCCTCAGGTTTCCAAGTTGGCGAACTATCAGTCGAACAAAATCATCGGCAACTGTAGCAGCGGTACTATCCCACCACGGCTAGCAATGTTTAGATGGCAGGCGGTGCTGCGAAGCAGTGGCGGCATCAAATCCGTTTTTGCGGGCGCACCAGCACTGATAGAATTCCGGCCTTTACCGGAAATTCAAGCCCGGATGAGTGAACTTAGAGATACGAGGAAGACTCCTTAGAATCAGAGTGAGGTAGATCGGCATGTCAACGAGCACTCCCTTTCAAGTTCGGATAATCAATCCTGACACTTAGCCGGATCATGAGCTGAGTCCAACCCGTTGAAGTCGTTAGCGCAATTTATGAGGAAGCCCGATAGCTCTTGTATAAATTATGCTCAGGAATTCATATTGACTCAATTAAAGAAACTGTTCAATAACTTATCGTCTACACATTACTTAAGTGAGCGATTATCAATAGCCAGGCATCCAGTATGTAGTTGGCAATCTAGTCAAAAAGCTATAGATAAGGAGATTTTGGCTCGTTCAGTAGCGAATCGCTTCATCCTAAATTTACCTTTGGGCAATGATTACCAAGTCAACTTTGCAATTAAATGCCAATTTTTTCTGATGTTCGAGAGCATCTTGCCCAGATACATTGAAACAGTTCAAGGGCAAACCGCCCACACTTAATCCCTGTATCGATTACAGACTGTCGTATTTAGAGTTGAGGCACATATAGTCATGCAATTTTCGTCACTAGGTTCCAAGCTAGCTTTGGCTGGTCTTGCTGTAGCTGGTACTTTAGCAATGCAGCACCCTACACAAGCTGCCAGCTACACCGTTGATGATTTTTCTCAGTTTGAATCAGGGCAGAGCATCGAAGGATTAGGAACGGTTCATGAGTTATTAAACATCGACGCTATCAGCGGCGATGCAGTCGCTATCTTCGAGGGTGGACAGAAAACCGATTCGACTTGGTCTTACCAATCTAATACTGGAACCAGAATCAACGGCGGACTCAATTTAGGTGGTTTTTCTGAAGTTAGCACAAAGAAAAACGATCGCAACAACAGCTTCCGATTCACTTTCAAAGAAGGCTTTGTTGCTTCTGAGTTTTCACTATTGATGCTGGACTATGGTGACTATAACGCGTTTGGGGCTGGCGAGCATAATGTTTATTTAACGGCTTACAACGGTGAACAGCAAGTTAGCCAGGACTCCTTATCCGGCAATGGTAAAGCAGGAGGGGGAGATGCCACAGATTACAGCAGCAACAGTCCTTTTGGCCGCACCAACCTGGCGGTTCAAGGCGAGAACATTACCTCGGTTGAGCTAACGTTTGACTTCATGAAGGGAAATAACAGCTACGATAAGTCTTTCGATCCTTTCCTTGGCTTCGACAGCCTAAGCTTTACTGCCAACCAAGCCGATGCAGTAGACGTTCCTGAACCAGCTTCAGCTCTTGCAATTCTGGCGATTGGTGCCGTAGGAACGACTGCACTAAAGCGTAAGAAGACTGCCTAGTTACCTTATAAGCCAGATTAACCTCTGCTTCTGAGATGTTTAGTTCCCTACTGATCACGTTTGCTAGTCAGTAGGGAATTTTCGCTATGCTCCCCAAAATAGCGGCATCAAAATACTGGCAAACTCATAGAGCTGATTATTGACAGCCGTCACCGTTGATTTTGTTATTGGCAAACTATCGATCACCATCCCAGCAGAGAGCGCCATCATATAAAGGATAGAGTACTTAAACAGTGATTTTGCCTGAGCGCGGTCGCTCGGTGCTTGCAAAAGGCCCCAGGCCTTTTTGATAAAAATCCAACCAAGATAAAGGGCGATCGCACCATAGACCCAGCCGGTCGCGTGCAGCGGCACCGTCATCAGCAACGTGAGGGGCACTAGCAGCAGCGTGTAGGCCCAGATCTGCTTGGCCGTTGCCTCATCACCGACAATCACGGGCAGCATAGGTACGCCCACTTTGGCATAGTCATCCTGAATAACTAGCGCTAGTGCCCAAAAGTGCGGCGGCGTCCAGATAAAAACGATGGCGAAAAACAGCCAAGCGGCCCAGCTCAGTTCGCCTGTGACGGTAGCCCAACCAACCAGCGGCGGAATTGCCCCGGCGGCTCCACCAATCACAATATTTTGTGTCGAAGAACGCTTAAGCCAGTGAGTATAGACGCCGACGTAAACTGCAATACCTAGCATTTCTAAAGCAGCGCTCAAGACATTGGCAAAGATTGTCTGTAAGGCGAACGCTGTGGTGGCTAACGCAATCGCAAAAATCAGAGCGTCGCGCAGTTGAATACGGCCAGAAGGAATCGGTCGATGTCGAGTACGCTCCATGTCGTAGTCGATATCACGATCATAAATACAGTTAATGGACTGCGCTGACGCCGCCGCTAACGCCCCAGTAAGCAATGTAACGATAAGGAGGACGGGCTCGACGTTACCATGAGCGGCTACCAGCATGCTCGCAGCCGTCTCGATCAGCAACAAGGGAATAATTCGTGGCTTGGTAAGTTGCCAATAGCTCTGACAGACTTGCCAAAAGCTATCGTGATGAGTGGTTGGACGCTGCCAAGTAGAAGAGGTCTGCATATGCAGGGAAATCCTTATTGAGAAAGCATCTAAACGGACCAGGTCAGGCTTATGAACTAAGCCGGTGAAGCGGGAAGCTGGGTCTCGGCAGAAGCGGTGTCTGCCGCCAAGCGATCGCGCACCGCCAGCACGGTAAACGCCACCAAAGCTGCATTTAGGAGAGCACCCACCGTATGGTGAACAACTGTCAGTGGCTCAACCTGCAAATGTAATCGCAGCGTCGCAATGCCCAGCGCAATTTGTACCGACAGCAAAACACCAACCATCACGGTGAGCCATCGCAACCAAGGGTGCAATGCTGGCGTTCTCCAGGCAACCAGAAGCAGAGCCAAAATCGCAATCGTGGGTGGGGCAACTCCGAGCAGATGACTGTTCATGACTTGGCAAAGTTCGGCGCCGCCCAAGCACTGGTGAGCAGCCCAGCGCGACCCGACGAGTGCGCCCAACAAACATTGGCCATACACCAGAACGGATGCGACGCTACCAATCATGGGCAATCGGCCTGCCGTTCCCAAACCCTTATAAGGGGTGAGGCACAATCCTGTAACCATCAGAGTTAGCAAGAACGCTAACGCCGTTCCTAAATGAGCAGTCACAATGTCAAACCGCAATAACTCAGTGACGGTTAAACCGCCCAAGGCTCCCTGCACTAGAATGAGCAAGACTGCACCCAGCGAGGCCCAGGGTAGCCAGGTCGGCACATCGCGACGGCACCACCAAGACTGCACTGCCAGCCAAATCACCATCAGCCCGATTAATGAGGCGTCCATCCGATGAAACCATTCCAGAAACACCTGCAGGTTCATCTGCTGGCGCGGCACAATTTGGCCATAGCAGAGTGGCCAATCTGGACAGGCTAAGCCCGCGTTCATCACACGGGTAGCACTGCCGACAGCCATCAAAGCCAGAGTCGCGATCACCAATTTCCAAACTAGTCGCCGAATTCGTGTCGGAGCGGTAATTGGCTGCTTAGTAGCACCGAGCTGACGCCATAATCGGGGAGAAATCTCAAAAGAAATATTAGCTGACATATATGAAGTTATGTGGCCGATCTAAAAATTCCATAACTAAACTTTCAACGCCCAGCAAAGCTATTGGGTCATCAATAATTCAGTTGGATTAGCTAACACTTTAGAAAGGAAGATTTTAATTCCTCAAAAGCTTTAGGGTTTTCTTCGGAATTTATTGAACAATTCAATAACTCTTGTAACGTTTCCTAAAGCTCTCGCGAAGCGTTTTGGATGCTGTCAACGGCGCTACTAGTCTTGGTATCACGTTCTTTCCTCAGCTCACTAGGGCAAGATTGTCAGCAAGATTTTCCTAAGTCAGGAAATTTTGATCCATTGTTGACGGAAACAAAAGTCGCTCCATTGATTCTTAACCTGGATTCGATATTTTTGATTAATTCTCGTGAGACTAAACACAGAATTACTCCAATATCCATTGCTCAGCTAAAACATCTCTTGACCATTGCCAAAACTCACTATGACCACACCATTTCAGCAACTGAAAGCCAACTTTAAGGCCCTCGGGACAGATCTCAATACCAATGCGCTTTTGTCTGCCGAAACGACGCTTAGAGACTGGGTGAAAACGAACGCCAGCGCGATCGCGGATAAAAAAGCCCCTGCTGAATTTAACGGCACCATGATGCAGTGGTTTCACTGGTATATTCCCGCCGACGGTACCCACTGGCAAAAGCTCAAGCATGACGCTGAAGCGCTGTCGCAAGCGGGATTTACGGCTCTCTGGCTGCCCCCCGCCTACAAAGGCATCGGCGGCAGCTATGACGTCTGCTATGGCGTATATGACATGTTTGACTTAGGGGAGTTCAATCAACGGGACACCATTCGTACGAAGTACGGTACCAAAGACGAATATGTCACCGCTGTGCAAACCTGTCGACAAAACGGCATTCAGATTTACGCCGATGTTGTGTTTAATCACAAAATGGCCGCTGACTTTGAAGAAGAGTTTGATGCGATTCCTTACGATCCTAACAACCGCAACCGCGCTCTAGGCGGCCCGCGCCAAATCAAAGCCTGGACTGGATTCGACTTTCGCGGCACCAACGGCACTGGTGGGCGCGGCGACAAATATTCCACCATGAAGTGGCACTGGTATCACTTCGACTCGGTAGACTACAACAGCGCTGACCCTGGGTTCAAAGCGATCTGGAAAATGGCCGACAAAAGCTTTGAAACCAAGGTCGATTTGGAACGGGGAAACTACGACTACCTCATGGGCAGCGACCTTGACATGAATCATCCCGAGGTCAAAGGCGAGCTGAAATACTGGGGCGAGTGGATGCTCGACGAAATTGGTGCTGACGGTTTTCGGTTAGACGCTATCAAGCACATCAACGGCGACTTCTTTAACGAATGGCTCGACCATCTAGAAGCCCACACCGGTCGCGATTTATTCTGCGTCGGCGAATATTGGACTTATAACTTCGGCACGCTGAGCTGGTATATCGGCAACTCTGGCGGACGGCTCAATTTGTTTGACGCACCGCTGCACCACAATTTCCACAAAGCCAGCAAGGCAGGTGGGCATTACGACATGCGCAAAATCTTTGACGGCACCCTGATGAAAGATCTGCCGCTGTTTGCTGTCACCCTGGTCGAAAATCATGACACGCAGCCGCTCCAATCGCTAGAAGCCGTCGTAGAATCGTGGTTTAAACCCCTTGCCTACGCCATCATCTTGCTGCGCGAGCAGGGCTACCCCTGTGTCTTTTATGCCGACTACTATGGCGCTCACTACAAAGACAAAGGCCATGAAATCTGGCTGGACTCGCATCAGTGGATCATCGATCGCCTCTTGTTTGCCCGCACTAATTTTGCCTACGGCCCACAGTACGACTACATTGACCATTTCAATACCATCGGCTGGACTCGCCTCGGTTCTGAGCATCATCCCTACGCGATGGCGGTGATTCTCAGCGATGGCCCGGCTGGTCAAAAATGGATGGAAGTTGGCAAACCCCACAAGGCGTTCTATGACATCACTGGCCATATCAAAGCGCCGATTTATACCAATGAACATGGATGGGCCGAGTTTCGCTGTAACGGCGGCTCTGTCTCCGTCTGGGTCGAACAAAATCCTCAGCTGTCTCAGCTAGCAGGCATCGAGGTTGCCTAATTAAGGTGGATACTGCAGCCCTGTCAAAGTGAGTTAGGTTTGCCTGTATTCATGTTGGTCAGGGTTGGGCAAGAAGTGACGCTTTCTTCTATCTACGCTGAGGGGGCAGACTCGGGCATTTTGGAGCGGGGAAGTATGTGTGAGGAAGTTTTGCCCACCCCTACCACCGAGGCACTACCCAGCGCTTGCCTGCAAGAGGCCAGTTGCTCATTATTCGTGCAGCGACCTCCGGTTCAATCCCTGGCTGCTGGCTAGACACCGCTCTCCGACTCATCGCTAGCTGCCACGCTTTACGTCAGCTCGATTGAGGAAAGGCTGCCGCCTGCAGTCAGCTTATGAGGTTCCTATCGGAGCGAACAGCCGATCAGGGAGAAATTGCTCCGGAGCACAGGCTTCGAAAAGCGCATCCAAGGCCGGGTTAGCTAGAAATAGTGCCATCAAGCTTTGAATTATCCGGCTCGGGGATCTGGCCAATCGGTGAATCAGGGCGGTGACGCACTTGCGTCGCTCTTAAATTCTTTTTGCCGCCTCGACGGGGCTAAGCAGGCATCTTTTCAAAAAAAATCTTTGGAAGAATAGCGCCGGTGAAAGATGACTGGCACCAGGTTGGGGATCACTACGCGGCAGGAGTATTGTAAGTGCAAATCATTTCAGTAAATACTTTGACGGCAGGGGATGCTGGATTTTGAGCTAAGGTGGCCACACCAATGATTCGCTCCAGGGAAACAGGCAGAGATCGCACTTGTACTCCTTCAGGAATGGGTAAGGCCGCAAGTCGTGGCAAGATCGCTGCGCCCAGCCCTTGAGCCACCATACTGACAATAGTGGAATCTTCTTTGATGACGTAGGCAACCTTCAGTTCTTGTCCCCAGCGGCTCCAGTGTTCACGCACGACATGGGTACATTCGGCATAGTTATAAAGCACAAAGTCATAGGTGGCCAAGTCATGCCATGTCAAACAAGCCGGAAGCGGTTCCGCCTGCTGAGGCAAAAGCGC
Organism: Cyanobacteria bacterium P01_C01_bin.70; assembly: GCA_039026015.1. Lineage (GTDB taxonomy): Bacteria > Cyanobacteriota > Cyanobacteriia > Phormidesmidales > Phormidesmidaceae > Halomicronema. Next base: position 7,582 of record JBCCNE010000044.1, read on the forward strand.
CACGTATTCATCGCGGGCAACTTCCCATACGCTAAATTCCTCCGAGCGCGGCAGCGGCACCAGGCCCATATCGACCTGTCCCTCTCGCAGCGCCTGTTCAACCCCTGCTGGCTCCAACTCGCTCAAGCTGATCTCAACGCGAGGAAATTGATTCCGAAAGCGAGCCAAAATCGGCGGCAACAAATGCGTAGCCGCACTGCGAAAAGAACCAATTCTCAACCGTCCGGCATACAGCCCTTTTTCCAAATTGACTTCATAGTCAATGCGCTCGCGCAGTTCGAGTATTTTTTGCCCGTGCAGCAAAACGCGTTCGCCGACCTGTGTCAGCTTGGCTCCAAAGCGCCCTCGTTTTAGCAGCGGGACGCCGAGTTCGGCTTCGAGGGCGGCGATTGCGCGACTCACAGCTGCCTGCGAGGTATCTAATGCTAAGGCAGCATGGGAAAACGTCCCTTCACGGGCGATTGTGGCCAATACCAACAACTGATGAATGTTCATAACGATAATCTATTCGATAACCGAATAGATGACACTCGCGGATGGTTTTGATCTCCTTTTTAGGAGAGGTTAGCTTGGCGAACAAGCGGTTGCCATGCTGAGTTTATGAAGATTGTCATGTTTGAACTTATTTCTTTCCACCGTTTTCGCGATACGCCCAGCGTCCAGTTTTTCGACATCACCATCGCTGACTCTAACGCTCGAGATCTAGTTTTTCACGATGGACCAGCTGTGAGCCCCAACAACTCTGCTGAGGGCGCTTGGCAATTTTACTTTCATCCCAACCAAGAAGATAATTTGCTGGCCGTATCCGGTGGCCGCACTTTTTATCTAGTCAATTTTGCCTGGGAGTATCCGTTTCATACGGTACGCTTGGATGCCAACCAGCATATTTTGCGACTGCCGCCGAATACCTTCCACCGCTCGGTGTCTGACCCCAACGGCTCGCTGGTGCTGAACCAAGCTGTGCGGACGGCACAGGCCACAGTGGAGAGCGAGTTCAAGGTTTACAATAGCGCTGCTATTCCCCGTTTGCGCAACCTGTTAGCCTCAGGTCAACAGCCCATGCGCCATGGCTTTGCAGAAGATCAGCCGATGGCCGCGTAAGGATGCTCGATCAGCAATATCTAAGACCTGAGTGATTAACCCAGAGGCGATCGCACAATCGCCTCTCATAGCGGTATGCAGATTAGTGATGCAGCCACATTAGCTACCAAACAATGATGTGGGATGTCGCTAGCACATTAAACAAACGCGCTCAACACTACAATTGCAGTGCTTTGCAGCGACAGCCACCCTTCAAGGTGCAGTGAAAGCGCTAAATTAGTCAGCGCATAGCGGAATCAGGCCACATGTCGTTAACCTCGCTCAAAGGTCTTGTCGGTAATGGCGTCAGCAGCAGCCAGCGCACCAGTGTGCTGGTTCTATGGCCGATGTTAAGCGCCAAAGACCTCCATAGCTAACCAGAAAACTCGCTCTCTAAAATCTCCACTTTGCTACAGTGCAGAACTAATGCAGCTCTTAGTTCACCAGTTGTTGGAAAATTCTTAATCACCTCATAAGCGCTACCGTCTAAAAGCCTTCGCCTCTGGTAAGTATCACCACCATCGGTGCGCCTCGAAATAGTCGTACTTCTGCCTTCCACATATTGATTGTCAAACAAAACGATATGGGTTTCAAGATCTAGAGCTTTGGCTAAGCCCGCGAGGAAATTCTGCCGATGGTCAATCGGCACATGGGAGAAGAAAAAGCCCGCTACTAAACACTCAAAACCCGGACTCGCAGGCACATTAAACGCGTCCAAAGTTCCTGATGTGACATTGTCGGAATCACAGCTTTCTTTAGCAGCCGAGGCCAATCGTTGAGACGCATCCGTTGCCTGAATTGAAGCTGCAGACGCGGCAATGCGTCTTGTCCAGTAACCGGTTCCACAGGCGATTTCAAGCACACGTTTACCAGCAACCAAGTTAGAAATCTGACTTTCAAGCCAAGTCAGATTTTGCTGGCGTTCCGGCTGCATGTAAATTGCCTCATATTCTGAGTGACGTTGCTCATAGTATTGAAGCAGTGTTATCTGTGGGGAACGCTTACCATGCTGGGATGATGACATTGGTTTGCTCAGATTTGAGAAATTACGTTAAATTTATTTAAGCAATGCTCATTTTTCTAGTGTTGCGGTAGTCAGATTCAATCTTCAGTTCCAACTACAGTGCAGTTAAGTCATATTTAGTAAAAGAACTGTGTTTCAAAGGCGCTGAGCGTCTTTGGAAGTCAAAACTTTTGTTTACCGATGCTTTAGAGGCCACCTGGTTATGAAACTTTCTTGGAGAGTCGTCCTCTTGTGGGCACTACCCATTCTGGTTGTAGGGTTCTTTTTCTGGCAGGGGACATTTTCGACCAACGCAATGGATTCTGGTCAAAATGCCGCTAACACCCGAATGACCTACGGCCGTTTTCTAGATTATTTAGATGCGGGCCGCGTAATTTCAGTTGACCTTTACGATGGCGGCAGGACTGCCATTGTGGAGGCAATGGACACTCAACTTGACAACCGTGTGCAGCGTTGGCGTGTAGACCTCCCTGGTAACGCTCCTGAATTAATCACCCGCATCAAGGGTGCCAACGTTAGCCTAGACTCTCATCCTCCCCGTAGCACTGGAGCAATTTGGGGTATTTTGGGCAACCTACTATTTCCTTTCCTGCTGATTGGTGGACTGTTCTTTTTGTTTCGCCGTTCGAACAATGCGCCTGGTGGCCCTGGCCAAGCCATGAATTTTGGTAAGTCGAAAGCGCGCTTCATGATGGAAGCTAAGACAGGTGTGGTTTTCGATGATGTCGCTGGAATTGAAGAAGCAAAGGAGGAGCTACAGGAAGTCGTCACGTTTTTGAAGAAGCCGGAACGCTTTACTGCGGTTGGAGCTCGCATTCCGAAGGGCGTACTGCTAGTGGGACCTCCTGGAACCGGGAAAACTTTACTGGCAAAAGCGATCGCTGGTGAAGCAGGTGTCCCTTTCTTCTCCATTTCAGGCTCCGAATTCGTCGAAATGTTTGTTGGTGTAGGGGCTTCTCGCGTTCGTGACTTGTTCAAAAAGGCCAAGGAAAGTGCTCCTTGCATCATCTTTATTGATGAGATTGATGCAGTTGGTCGCCAGCGTGGGGCCGGCATTGGTGGCGGCAATGATGAGCGTGAGCAGACGTTGAACCAGCTCTTGACTGAGATGGATGGTTTTGAAGGCAACACCGGCATCATTATCATTGCGGCTACCAACCGAGCTGATGTACTAGATTCCGCGCTGCTGCGTCCGGGTCGCTTTGATCGTCAAGTCATGGTTGAGCCGCCGGATATCAAAGGTCGTTTAGAAATTCTCAACGTCCATGCCCGCAATAAGAAGCTGTCAGATGAAGTGTCGCTGGATGCGATCGCTCGTCGCACTCCAGGCTTTACTGGTGCTGACTTAGCGAACTTGCTAAACGAGGCCGCCATTCTGACTGCTCGTCGTCGTAAAGAGGGCATTACCATGACCGAAATCGATGACGCGGTTGATCGCGTGGTCGCCGGTATGGAAGGTACGCCTCTGGTAGACAGCAAGAGTAAGCGACTGATTGCGTATCACGAAATTGGTCATGCAATTGTTGGTACGTTGGTTAAAGATCACGACCCTGTACAAAAGGTGACGCTGATTCCTCGTGGACAGGCTCAAGGCTTGACCTGGTTTACCCCTAGCGAAGATCAAACCCTCATTTCTCGGGCCCAGATTCTTGCACGTATTAAGGGAACGCTTGGTGGCCGTGCAGCAGAAGATGTGATTTTTGGAGACGCCGAGGTGACAACGGGTGCCGGGAATGACCTGCAGCAGGTGGCCGGCATGGCACGGCAGATGGTGACCCGCTTTGGTATGTCTGACTTAGGGCCCCTCTCGCTGGAAAGCTCTCAGGGTGAAGTATTCCTAGGTCGCGACTGGATGAATCGTTCTGAATATTCTGAGCACATTGCTTCCCGTATTGACGTGCAGGTACGCAAGATTGTTGACACTTGCTACGACGAGACCAAACAGCTTATCGAAGAAAATCGGGCGGTTATCGACCGTGTCGTTGATCTCCTGATTGAAAAGGAAAGCATCGATGGTGATGAGTTCCGTCAGATTGTTTCTGAGTACGTAACTGTGCCTGAAAAAGAGCAGTTAATACCGCAGCTCTGATATCAGTATCGGCCTCTGATTGCTGAAAAGGCTCGTTCTCGGGAACGGGCCTTTTATTTTTCGGGCGACTGGCCGCTTCTCCGATAGGCACGACTCTACCATTTTCTTCTGGAAAGGCTATAAATCGGAGGATAAGTGCTTAAGCTGACTTGAATCCAATTTTGATTATTTTTAGCTAGGGGCTGTCATCATTTGACGCTCAAATTATTATGCTGAAAGGATTTCAGCCCCTAGCGAGTTTTGCAGAGCCGGGCGCGGGAATGCCGATGCAGCAAGCATTCTGGATTTAATTGATGACGCGCCCTAGGCTATCGAAAATTGATATCAGTACAGCAGGCTGCAAAGGAAGGAATTTAGAAGTGCATGTCAACCAAAACGCTCTACATTGCGATTACCAATCACGGTTTTGGTCATGCAACTCGGGCAACTGCTGTCGCGGCGACGGTGCAGCAGCTAGTACCTGATATCAATATTATTCTGGCAACTACGGCTCCCCGCTGGCTGCTAGAAAGCTACCTTGACGCTCCATTTACACTGCGACAAGTCACCGTCGACATTGGCGTTTTGCAGCAAGACAGTTTGACAATAAACAAAGAAGCTACACTGGCAGCGCTTCAGCAAATTCATTATAGCCAAACGGCATTAGTGGAGCAGGAAGCTACTTTTTTTACCTCTGCCGGAGTTGACTTGGTGCTTGGCGACATCCCCCCTTTAATCGCGAGCGCTGCCCAAGCCGCTAACATTCCCTGTTGGATGATGAGCAACTTTGGCTGGGACTTTATCTATCGCCCCTGGGGCGGAGAATTTATCGCGATCGCCGACTGGATTGCCGACTGCTTCGCCCAGTGCGATAGCCTCTTTCGCTTACCATTTCACGAGCCGATGAGTGCATTTTCCCAGATTACTGATGTAGGGTTGACGGGCGGCACGCCTCGCTTAGCTGAGTCGGTACTGAGATCGCGCTTCCATCTGATGGCTGCCCAAGAGAAAACCATTCTCCTGACCTTTGGAGGACTCGGGCTGGCTGATATTCCTTACAAAAACCTGGCTCGTTTTCCCGATTGGCAATTTATTACCTTTGAGCAAGCGGCTCCTAATCTACCCAATTTGTGTAAAGTAAGCGATCGCACTTTGCGCCCGGTAGACTTTATGCCGCTCTGCGGGCGCGTAATCTCAAAGCCTGGCTACAGCACCTTTTCTGAAGCCTGCCGCCTAGAAATTCCCATCATTACCGTCACCCGCGACAACTTTGCCGAAGGGCCAATCTTGGTCAATAGCTTACAAGACCATAGCTATCACCAAATCCTGTCCCCTGCAGAACTAGCTGAGGGCAACTGGGATTTTTTGCATTGCCCTCCTAACCCACCGCGCACAAACCAGATCCTCTCAAAAACCGGGAACAAAGAAATTGCTGAGGCGATTGCAGACTTCTTAACTTGAAAGTCGACAGCGGGCTGATCGCTGGGTGTTAGGACTGATTTCCAAGCTTGAAAGGGAGCGTCGTTGATATGCTGATTTACTTCATACTGATTCTTAGGCATTCTTCCCCATGTCACTAAGGCAGCTTATCCAGACTTGAATCCGACATTTCGCAGGTAGTCAGCAGAGCAGATAGTATTTCTGGCAAGGAGCGCCAAAGAAGCTGAGGATTTGAGCGCGTGTATCAGTCAAGTTAGAGACCTGTTGCTGTTGGTCGATGTGGAGCAGATGCACCGCCTGAAAGCACATGAAAACCCAGCGTAGAGTCGGTTTGGCAGTGGACTTATCCAACTGGTTAGGAATCGTTTCATGCTGTAACTTTAAGGCTTGCCGCATTTGCCGTTGAGCCAAACTGTAGACCATCAGTGCCAAGGCCAGGGCGGCGACCCATGAAGGCGTGTAGAGGAAGACGCTGCTGGTACAAAAGAGCGGGTCTTTGAGAAAGCGAAAGCTACGCTCTGGGGCCTGTGGTCCTTGTAAGTACCGTCACTGGCATCGAGGTGAGCGATGTCCAACTCGTTAGTGGTCAGAGTGCTAACGCGATAGCTGTCGTGGGTGGGTAACTGCCCTTGAGCTGGACGTCCCGCTTGAGAATGGTGCGCTTGACTCTCAACCCTCAACTCGGCCAGTTGATGTAGCGGCCAATTCGCTGCTAGACGCTGAGCCGCCTGTCGTGCATCGGCTTCACAAGCGAACTTCTGTTGCTGAAGCTGACGGAGCTGCTGGCTAGCGCGTTGCTCCTGTTTCGCGAGCCGCTTGTCCAGTTGCCTCAGATCGCTCTGGCGGCTGCTCACTACAGACCACCACTCAGCGTTGGCTGATGTCACCATAGCTACGCTCACGCTCGACGCAGCTGTAGCCTTCGAGCGCACTGCTGACAAAGGCCGTTTCATCGAGTTCGTCGACTAGCTGACTCGCTGCCTTCAACGTCAAAGGTACCCAGGGCGGTTTCATACCAGGGAAGAAAAATGAGGATGGACGGTGTTGTTGTTTGAACGCCAGTCCATGTGCCTCATAGAGCAATTAAAGCAAATTCCTGACCATCGCCAACTTCGCGGACGCCGTCATCCGTTGTGGATGGTGCTGTTCCTCACTTTACTGGGATTTCTCTGCGGGTATCGGGGCTATCGTCCGCTGGCCGACTTTGTCCAGCAGCATGCCCCGGACCTGCGGGTGTCTCTGCATTTGAGCCCGCATCAACCGATGCCCTCCTATTCCACGTTTCGACGGATGTCCGTGTTCGTCGACCCGCAAGGCTGGGCGGCGGCATTCAACGTGTGGTCCCTCGCGACGCTGCCATCGGCCCTCGGGGCCGTGCTCTCGGTTGATGGCAAAAGCCTTCGCTGTACCAGTGTCGGGGGCAAAACGGCAGCGCAAAACTTCGTGGCCTTCGTCTCCCTCTATGAACGTCACCTGGGCGTCCTGCATCTTCGAGTCATGGAGAATGCCCAAACCAGCGAAATTCATGTTGCCCAAGACGCGCTTCAGCAGGTGTTGCCCCATCTGCCGGCGGGTCAATGTCTCAGCTTGGATGCCCTGCACACCACGCGGCGAACCGTTCAGACTATCGGGGCCGCGCAGCAGCATTATCTGCTGCCGGTGAAACGCAATCGGGCCCACAGCCACGCCGCGATTGAGGCGCTCGTCACCATCACTGAGCCTCAGGAAACCGCGACTGCAGTTGACTGGACTCATGGACGGGAAATCCAACGCCAGGTGCAACGGTTTCGACCCACGCCAGCTTTGCAGAAGACCTGGCCCCAACTCGCCTGGATTGGCGTGGTGCAGCGTCAAGGCACCCGCTCAGCCGGAAGCCCGACGGATGAAACCGTCTATTACATTACCAGTGCTCCCTGGCGTGCCCAGCAGTTACTAGAGGCCTCGCGACAGCACTGGCAAATTGAAAATGGGTTGCACTGGGTCAAAGATGTCACTTTTCAAGAAGCCTATCCTCCACGACGCGGTAGCCATGCCCCAGTCACTTGGGGGATTTTCAATACGTTTGCGATTACCTTAGCCCGCAGGCAAGGATGGCGAACCGTGCCGCAAGCCTTGAGGGTGTGGGCCAATCAACTGCAAAGAGTTTTTTCTTTCTTAGTATGAAACCACCCTGCTTCAACGTCAAAGGCACCCGACTCAACCACTTGAGTGGTGCCATGCCTGCAAGTTCTCTCGGCTGTATAGCGCTGCGTCGGCCACATAGATGCTCTCTAGCGTCCACAGCTGCGGAAACTTAGCTATCACCGCACTGTCGGACTCGTTGCCATCGCCGACTTGGAGAAACAAAGGCACCGCCCCATCGCTGGTGCAAATCAGGTCGCCTAAAAACTGCTTCAGGTCGGGGCGATGGTCTTTGGAGTAGTCGTAGGTAATCGAAATTGTCTTGATGCTTTCCTTACTCGAGGCGGGGTAATCCCCGGTAACACTGAAGCTACTGGATTCAAGATGCAGGCTCTGGGCACTGAGGCCAAAGTGCCGATAAGCTCGCATCGCTATAGCCGTAAACAGTTCACTGAGTCCCGCTTCCCACACCGTATCCAGCGCTCGGCTCAAGCGGTCGTCATTGAGATGCTCGGCTCTAATTCTCGCTCCTAGCAGGCGCTCGGTAGCCTTGCCGACAAAGAACTGCTCGAACAAATACAAAGGGCACGTTGATAAAGCCCAAGCCGTTGAGAATCATCGCTTTGACGGCTACTCCTGTGCTCACAAATTGCTGCGGATGAGGCCCGATTCGTTCGTCGATGACCTCGACCAAACCCATTTCGTCGATGATGCCAGCCACAATTCCGAGATGGTCGAGATTCTTTACCTGTATATTCAAACTCGAAGATAGCAACGCTGCATAAACACCTTACAGCCCTATACTTACCTGCGAAATGTCGGTTGAATATGGCTTCCCTAATCTGAATCTGCCAGTGTCTGACACACCCGCAAAAACGGGCGATGTTCTAGACTTGTATATTGAGGCGCCATGGTTAACGATCTCTATACCCGTTCTCCCACCATAGTTCTAGAGTCAATTTGTTATCTACACTGCCATAGCACAGAAGTTATCAAGAACGACAATAGCAAGCACTATCGGTGTCGCAACGAAAATTGTGCCCGTGTTTCCTTAGTCTGGCTATGCAGGTCAGCGGTATCAGCGATACTGTCCACGTAATGGGCATGCGTCCCAAAACAATGTCACTGTCTTTAGCATCAAAGTTGCGCGTAGGGAAATGGTAAGTATTTGGGATCAAAATGCCCTCTGCCATCTATCGGAGATGGCAGAGGGCAATAAAGAGAACCTGGCACCGAGCTAATTTCCCGTGGGGCAACCCCCAAA
>JBCCNE010000045.1:0-16377 GCA_039026015.1 Cyanobacteria bacterium P01_C01_bin.70
CAAAGACGTGTCGATGCCCATTGCCCTGGTGCAGATTGGCTGGTTCGAAAATCCCCATACCCCCGACGGCCAGTACACCAAAGACATTGCGCTGGATGTGCTCACCCCTGAAGATCTGAAAGCCAACAATCGCGGTGAACCCGTTGATCGCCGCGTCAATATCCGCCGCTTCGAAATGGAGGTTGATCGCCTGGCTGGCTATATGAAAACTTGTCCCCATCCGGAGCGCACGCTGGTCATGTTCGACGGCTCGCTGGTGGTAACGTTTGCCGATGCCTTCGACCCTGAGAGTCAGGCCGCCTACGTTAACGCGATGGTCAAGTTACTGCAGACCAGCCAGCAGTGTCGGGTGCCCCTTGTCGGTTTTATCGACACCACCTATGCTCGCGATGTCGTGACGCTGCTACAGCATTATGATTCCGAGGTGAAAGCGGTCGAAGCTATCCATGATGCGCAGGTCTTGAAGCGCTTGATGAAGTGGGGCGATCGCACCCCGCTAATGCAGTGCGATCGTGAAGGCATTCTCGACAAATATGGCGACCAGCAAGACCAGGTTATTTTTAGCTATTTGCAAACGACCCGCGATCGTCCCCCGGCGCGCCTCGAAATGCCCCTCTGGATTTGGGAAACCGGCATGGCGGCAACCGTTATCGACTGGGTCAAGGCTGAAGTCATTGTGGGCGGTGGCTATCCCTACGCCATTGAAACCGCCGACCAAACCGCCGTGCTGCAAGCCCCTGATCGCCAGCTTTTTTACCGCATTTTACAAGAATGGGCCAATCGCGAACGCCTTAACGTGCAGTTTTCTCGCAAGCTGGTTAGCAAGCTGAGAAGACGGTGAACAAGTGCAGAGTGAATTCTAAACCCGCTCAAATCGTTTCGCCTTCTATGGGCACCAGTACACATCCGGCGATGCGCCAGGTTTTGTCGGCCTGCTGCTCCATTTGATAATACGCAGTCATCCAGGCTCCCGTGGGACTGAGCACGGTAACGGCCTGCACAGGACGACCCCGGACCAATTCGATATCGCCAAATTCTGTCGATTGGGGACGATAAACCGGCTTGTATGCTGACTTCACCATCGCCATAAACTGCTCCGCCGTGGCGAACTGCTCTTGGATTCCAGGGCTGGCAAAGCTAAAAGCCAGGTCGGCATCATCGGCCTGAAAGGCGGCCATTTGCTGCTCAATAACGGCGGCAATCTCGGCGGCTTCTTCAGCCGTCAAAGTAACGGGAACTGCCGCAGTCGAAGGCGCTTGCTTTGTGGCTGGATATAGGGCGATCGCCGGTCGTGCAGTTTCCTGACTCAACCATCGCTGACGGTCCCAAAGCGTCACGGGGATGGCGATCGCCACCAGCAGCCCCAACCCGCCAAACAGTTGCCATCGCTTCACAACATATCCTCCAGCCTGCTCTATGCCATCAGCCTAACGACATTTTTCATGCCCAGGTGATTGCGCTGAACATCTTGCCTGAGCTTGAGGATGGGGGATGGGGTGTCAGCGTTGGCGGAGCCTGTTTGAAAGAATCGCCTGCCCGAAGGGATTTGGGGTGATGGGGCAGTAGGGTAGCAGGGGGGCAGGGGGGCGAGGCATTTTGTGGACAAAGTACTTTCTCGCTCAGTCGGCTATAGCCAAAATGCCTCACTTACGAGGGACGGCTGGATAGCTGGGTGGGGGATCCAAAAACGAAGGGCAAAGAGCGAAGAACCAAGAGCTGATCATCTTTTCTAAACTCTGAATTTTGAATTCTAAACTCTGCATTCCATCAATGCCTACGGAAATTTCGGCCGCTAACAGTTAGAGCCATTGCCACCAAGACCCACGTCAACCAGTTGCCCCACTGCACATAGGGCGTGGAGCGCTGGCGGCGATAAATCTGAGTTAGGTATGTCACCTCTTGGTTGGGTTCAGATAGCCACACGGTTTCTCCGTGGGGAGTGACTATGCCAGAGATGCCAGTATTGGTAACTCGCACCGCCCAGCGATCGCTCTCCACCGCGCGCATGACATCCTGAGCGTGGTGCTGGCGCATCATGCGAGGCGGATAAGGATCATGATTTGAGGCGGTCATAATCCACTCGCCGCCCTTGGCAATCTGCTGACGAAAAAGTTCACTGTAAGGCGATTCGTAACAGATGCCGATCGCCGATCGGCCAAATGAGGTTTCAAAAATTTGGTCGGGCCTCCCCGGCAGCAGGCTGCTGCTAATCGGTGATAGTCGCGAAATTACCCGGCCCAACGTTGCTTCAAACGGAATATATTCGCCCAGGGGCACCAGTTTGACTTTGCTGTACTGACTTGTAACCGCTCCTTGAGCGTCAAGATTAATGAGGCTTTGGGTCATCTGCCGATTAGCGATCGCTCCCACTGGGCGAAACGTGCCCAGCCACAGCGGCACACCGACCTCACGCACGGCCCGCAGCAGGGGACTGCGGCGCTGGAGCTCACTTGTCCATAAATCGGGAATCGCGCCTTCTGGGGTCAGCACCGCATCGGCTCCCTGCGCTGCCAACGCCCGGTAGCCGCTGGTGTAAACCGAGATCGCTTGACGAGTACCGGCAGGCGTCAGCTTTTCGCGGGTGGGAATGTTGCCTTGAATCAGGCCAATTTCTAGCGCGGATTCAGGGCGGTCGCCTAGGTGCTGACGATACAGTGCGGCCCCTAAGCCATGCAGCCCAACGAGAAGCGCTAAACCAACTGCTGCCGCTGAACGCTGCTGCATCCAAGGCGGACCAGTGAGCGGCGATCGCTGCAGACTTAGCTCTGCCCAGCAGCCATTAACGGCGACAATCGCCGCCGTAATTGTCGCCGGGCCGGCCAGTCTTCCCAGATGCAAAATCCACAGATTGCCGGGACTTTGAGTAAACCCTAGAAAGGGCCACGCCAACGGCCCCCAACTCAGCACCGTCTCTAGCAGGCACCAGAGCGCTGTACCGACCACTAAACGGCCAATCCAGCCCAGATGGCAGCGATCGCTGACGAACCAAAGCAGCCCCGCCCACAGTCCAAAGGTGACGGTTCCCAGCCCCGTAATGAAAGCCCAAGCAAACAGCGCAATACCAATGCTCGCCAACCAGGGCACCCCCATCCAGGTAAGGGGATGTAGGTAGGTAATCCAAGAAAGCACGATACCGTGGTAAGCCGCACTCCACAAACAGCCATAGCCAAAGGCCTGTCGCCAAGTCAGCGATCGCGCGGGATTAGCCACCACCCGCCAGAGAGGCGCCAGCGCCACCCAAGCTAACGGCCACAGGTTGAAGGGATCAGTCGTTAGCCCCATCAATATCCCGCCCAGCAACACTGTCCCAATGGCCATATAGCGGTTGCGATCGCCCGCTCTCCCACTGACTTCTCGGGAACTCTGGCGGCTAAAAGATGGCGTGATAGCCGCAGCACGGTTTTTGTCGGCAAAAGGAAACTTGCCCATAAACGCGATCAAGTTTTGTGACGTACTGTGAGCCTACTGCAATAGTCGCTTTTGGAGTGCAGAGATGGAATATTGAAGCTATTGAAGCCAACGATGGGATATCAGCAATGGTTCACATCCGTCCAGTCACCTCTGCCGATGCCTCTACCTGGCTACAGCTCCGACAGGGACTATGGCCTGATGCGACAACTGAGCATCAAACCGCGATCGCAGCGTTTTTTGCCGGCAAGGCCGCCGAGCCCTTGGCTGTACTGCTTGCCGAAGATGACCAGCGACACGCTATTGGGCTGGTCGAATTGTCCATTCGTCCCTATGCAGAAGGCTGTGACACCCAGCGGGTGGCTTATTTAGAGGGTTGGTATGTAGTGCCCGAGTGCCAGGGACAAGGGATAGGACGAGCCCTAGTTGAGGCTGCGGCTGATTGGGGGCGATCGCAGGGCTGCACCGAATTTGCCTCTGATGCTGAAGCCGACAATTTTGTTAGTCAGCAAGCTCATCTCGCCCTCGGCTTTGAACAAGTCGGCCTGATTCGCTGCTTCCGCAAAGCGCTTTAGGAGAATGCAGAGTGCAGAGTGCAGAGGTCGGAAAAAGGAGATCTTGTTTTTTGTTCTTGGTTCTTCACTCCTCGTTTCTGGATTCCCTAACTCAGCTATCCAGCCACCCTATTACTCCATCACCCTCACGCCCCATTACCCTGTCACCCTGCAACCCACACCTTTCTTACCCACTCCACCAACCATCTGCGCAAGCCATCCGGCAGGCTCCGCCAACACGCCCATCACACCAAACTCAGCACCCACTCGCGCATTAGCTGATTCACCTGCTGTGGCACCTCGTCATGGGGACAGTGGCCGGCTTGCAAAAAATGTTCCTTCAAGTTGCTGTAATACTGGCGAAACTGCTCGCTGCGGCGGCGCGTATTCATCCAAGGATCGCCCTCTCCCCAGAGAATCAGGAGGGGGACTGTCATACGGCCAAGCAGCGTATCCACAGTATCTCCCTTAGGTGATTTGAAGACCGAGGCGAACACTCTGGCCGCGCCGGGATCATCGGCAGGGCGACGGATTTCGTCAATTAGCTGCTCGGTCACGGCAGTTTTGTCAACATAGACTTGCTGCAGCGTTTTGCGAATGTTGCGCCGTTGCCGCACATACTGAAACAGCAGCCAACTCGGAAAAGGCTGCAGCAACACTGATTGTATGGTCTGTCGAATCGCTGACTGAAACCGGTTTGGTGAGGCGGCAGGGGCCTGTTCCGTGAACGGACCAGCACTGTTGAGTAGCACAATCCCCGCGACCGACTCGGGATGATCAGCAGCCACACACAAGCTGGCGTAGCCGCCCAGAGAATTACCGGCAATCACGGCGGGGCTGCCAATCACATCTTGAATAAAGTTGTGCAGTTGGTCGCGCCAAACGGTGCCGCTATATTGCCGATCAGGCTTAGCCGATCGCCCAAACCCCAACAGGTCAATCGCCCAGACGTCAAAGTCAGCCTGCAGCTCGTGGATATTTTTGCGCCAGTGATCGGTCGAGGCTCCGAAGCCGTGGACGAGGAGCAGCGGCGGGCGATCGCGGCGCTCTGCCCCCGCATGGACGTAGTAAATCTGATCACCCTGCCAGTGCCAGTAAGCCCCCGGCAGAGCGGACACAGCATGAATTTGGGACGCGATCGCAGTCGTCATAGGAGCAGTTCGTAAAGGTATGTAACAGTATTCTAAGACGAATTCCTCCAGGCAGGATGCTTGCTTACGGTCAGTTTGCCCAGCGCTGTCCAATGCCTCCAAAAGAGCGGGTGCTGCTGCCCCACCCCAACGCCGCTCAGGTTGACAACATTTTGGCAAAAAGCACCGAGCAGTCTATTCTCACAAACAGATGACAACCGTATCGATTAGCGGCACACTAACAGCGACTTGAGTTGATTTTTCACAACTATGGCAGCCCTGACCCGTTCCCCTAAAAGACGCCGTACTATTGTGCGGACAACCGCCCTTTGGTTCGAGCGCATCGTGGCCCTGATTGCGCTGATCAATCTAATTTTGGTGCTGTTTGATATCAGCTACATTCGGTTTCGCGATATCTATCTGCGGTTTTTGCCCGAGTTCACTACTTGGTATGGCGAGTTATTTAAAGGAATTGAGCCAGAACGTACTACCGTCAACTACCTGAATACCATTGACAACTTGGAAGAACAGGTGGCGCAGACTGGTTTACAGTCTGTTCAAGCGCAGTCGCTGCTTGCCGATTTGCAAACGCAGAGTGCTGCCATTGTGGATGAAAATCCGTTTGAAATTGCCAACAAGTCGGGCACGCTGGAGCGGATCAAAAACGCCATTCGCGACCGCGTCGGGGTGGAATCCTCCAAAGCCGCCTTTAATGAATTTTGGAGCGAAGGCTATCTGACCGATCAGGAATGGACCGAAGAAATCGCCTTCTTTAACGAAGAAATTGTGCCGCTGTTTGAGACCAACTATTTTCGCGGCATTGGTGAGAACGGCCAACCGCGCGATGACTTTTGGAAAATTGACGGCTGGTTTGTCAGCTTTTTTGCGCTCGAGTTGCTGCTCAGAAGCTTGTACATCAGCCGCCGCTATAAAAACTACACACTGCTGGATGCCGTGCTGTTGCGCTGGTATGACCTATTATTCTTTCTCCCGTTCTGGCGCTGGCTACGGACAATGCCGGTAGCGGTGCGGGTCAACCAATCGCAGCTGATTAATTTGATTCCGCTGCGCAATCGCGTCAACCGTATCTTTATTTCAACGTTTGCGATCGAACTGACGGAAATCGTGGTGCTGCGCATTGTCGATCAGGTGCAGAATTTAGTCCGCGATGGGGATGTCGCCAAATGGTTATTGGCCGTGGGCAACCAAAATCAGTATGTTGACATTAACGGCGTCAATGAAGTTGAAGCGATCGCGAGCCGACTCACCACCATTACGCTTTATCAAGTGCTGCCCGAAGTGAAGCCCGAAGTCGATGCGCTGCTACAGCACAGTGTTATGCAAGCGCTGGCTCAGGCCCCCGGCTTTCAAAATTTTCGGGGCTTACCGGGGATCGGCAATCTGCCGGAGCAAATTGCCCACCAGGTCGTCAGTCAAGTGTCGCAAAACCTTTATCAGGTAGCGACCGGAGCCATTGAAGACGAAGCCGGTGCCGAGCTTACGCGCAATTTAGTCGCCAAAATTGGGGAAGCTTTACGCTATGAAGTGCAGCAGAATAAAACCGTTGATGAGCTGGAGCAGTGGACAGTAGCGCTGCTAGAAGAAATCAAAATCAACTATGTTAAGCAGCTATCTGTTGAAGATGTTGACCGACTGCGGGAAGACAATTACAAACTGTATGACATGACTCAAGCCCGGCAGTAAGCAGGATTCAGAGGCTAGGTAGAGGCTTGACCGGCTTCTGTCATGCAGTTTTGCGTTAGTATTGGTAGCCGAACGGATCGTACACGGTTCTTTCCTTCCTGATACTGAAGCGTTCTAGGAGGTGGGCTTGACACCCACTTTTTTTATTGGAGTTTCATATGGCTCATCCTCTGATTCCTCAAGTCTTAGACTTAGCGGCTCCGGTTGCTGAGCGCTTGGGCTTAGATGTGGTGGATGCCGTTTTTCAGACTAATCATTCGCCGCCAGTGCTGCGGGTTGACGTGCGCAATAGTCAGCAAGAAGACACTAGCTTGGAGGATTGTGAGCAAATGAGTCAGGCGCTAGCCGCTGTATTGGACGACACTGACCTGATTCCTGATGCTTACGTACTAGAGGTGTCGAGTCCGGGAATTTCGCATACGTTGACCAGCGATCGCGATTTCATTGTCTTCAAAGGCTTCATGGTCGAAGCCAAGCTTAACGAAGTGTATAAAAAGCGCCAAAACTGGGTAGGGCAGTTGCTCAAGCGAGATGAAGAGTATCTACACCTCAGCCGCAAAGGCAAACCCACCAAGCTGCCTCGGACGCTGATTGAGCAGGTTCAGCTCAGTGACCAGCCGGTCGAGTAAGCCGCCAGCCCCAACGTTAACCCGCCATAAAAAAACGTCAGCCGTCAGGGCGATCGCCACCATATTTCCAGGGAGTTAGAAAGTCAAACGATGTCTTTAGTCAGCCTGCCCAACCTCCAAGACCTAATTGACAACATCAGTCGGGAACGCAACCTTCCCAAGCATGCCGTCGAAAATGCCCTGCGCGAAGCACTGCTCAAAGGATATGAGCGCTTTCGCCGCACTCAGCGCATGACCAATAACAACAGCTTTGAAGAGGGCTACTTCGACAACTTTGATATCGAACTCGATGTGGAATACGAAGATGATCAGGGCTTTCGGGTATTAGCCAGCAAAACCATTGTGGAAGAGGTTGAAAATCCCGATCATCAGATTGCCCTAGCCGAGGTGCTCGAAGTCGCGCCAGAAGCCCAAGTCGGCGACGTTGTCGTGCTGGATGTCACTCCAGAGCAAAAGGATTTTGGGCGCATGGCCGCCATTCAGACGAAGCAGGTGCTAGCGCAAAAGCTGCGCGACCAGCAGCGCAGACTTATCCAGGAGGAATTTCAGGACCTAGAAGGCACGGTTTTGACTTCAACAGTGCAGCGGTTTGAGCGGCAGTCGGTCATCATGACCGTCAGCAGCGGCACTGGCCAGCCCGAAGTCGAAGCCGAACTCCTGAAGCGCGACCAGCTTCCCAATGACAACTATCGCCCCAATTCTAAGTTTCGAGTGGTGCTCAAAAAGGTTTCAGAGGGTGCTCATCGTGGCCCGCAACTGCTAGTTTCCCGCGCTGATGCGGCGCTAGTCGTCGAGCTGTTTTCCAACGAAGTACCGGAAATTGAAGACGAAATCGTGCGTATCGTCGCCGTTGCCCGCGAGGCCAATCCGCCGTCCCGCTCGGTTGGTCCTCGCACCAAGATTGCTGTCGATACCGCCGAGCGCGATGTTGATCCCGTGGGGGCTTGCATTGGGGCCAGAGGTTCACGCATTCAGGCAGTGGTCAGCGAACTGCGGGGCGAGAAGATTGACGTAATCCGCTATTCCCTTGATCCGGCCACCTATATTGCTAATGCCCTGAGTCCGGCTCGCGTGGACGAAGTCCGGCTGATGAATCCAGAAGAACGTCAGGCTCACGTCCTGGTGCCGGAAGATCAGCTCAGTTTGGCGATCGGTAAAGAAGGACAAAATGTACGACTGGCGGCTAAGCTCACCGGCTGGAAGATTGATATCAAGGACACGGCTAAATATGATTACGCTGCTGAAGATCAAAAGCTAGCCGAACAGATTGCCGCGAGACAGGCCGAAGAAGCGGCACGCCAGGCGGAAGAAGAAGCGCGGCAGGCAGAGGAAGCGGCGCGGCAGGCTAGCAAAGCGGCACGACTGGCAGCGATCGCCGCTGCGGCCGAAGAAGAGTATGCCGACGACCCGGATTTTGATGACAGCCCAGACGTCGATGCTGCTGATGCAGTAGACGCTGCGGCAGCAACCGCTAATATAGAGGCAGCCTCGGCCGAAGAAGAGCTCGATACGGCCTCATCAGACACCTTGACCTCTTCTGATGCAGCCAATCACAGTGGCGAGGAGTTGACGGTAACCACCCCACAAGAGGAGGAATAAGTTTTCTTTTATTAACGTCATGAAACCCAATTACCGACGCTGTGTAAGCTGTCGCGTGACCGCTCCAAAGTCTAACTTTTGGCGAATCGTTCGGCAGCATGCTGATGGCACCGTACAGCTCGATCAAGGGATGGGGCGATCGGCTTATTTATGTCCAGTGGCTACCTGCTTACAAGCCGCCCAGAAGAAAAATCGTCTTGGTCGGGCCCTCAAAGCGCCAGTACCAGACGCCGTTTATCAGCGGCTTTGGCGACGCCTCCAGGCAAGTGCACCCGAGGAAGTTGAGGACTAGTTTGGGATATCGGAAAAGTTAGCCCTGAGCGACTTACAATATTTCTTTGCCGGGTAAGGCACACTAGATTTACCCCAAAATAATGACTTCCAGTCGTTTTTTTCCTCATTAGCTTTAAAGTGCGATGTTGCAGGTTAAGACATTTCACTAGCAGTATCGGCCCCCTAACTGATTACGCTAAAGTGAGGGTTTGATAGGATAATAGTCCACCAGCACGACTATCCGTCTTTGAAATGCTGAGTTACTCGGCATGATGAAGCTGTAAGCCTGGTTTTGATAGCTCGAGTTTTGGTACTGTGGCAATCTGCTACAACGAGTCAATAGTATGTTTTGTCTAGCAAAGCAGGTTTGTTTATGAAATAGCGGTATTGCAAGGGAGATTTGGATGAACAACGGCAAAGTCAGAATATACGAGTTATCAAAGGATCTCGGTGTAGAAAATAGGGATATTCTGACCATCTGTGAGCGCTTGGGTATTGCAGCCAAGAGTCACAGTAGTACACTTACGGGCGATGATGCTCAACGCATCCGCAATGCAGTTAAAGAGACCTCTGGCAAATTCTTGAATAAGCCTGCAAAACCTTCTCCGCCACGTCCTCGCAAGCCGAACACCAGTGCGAAAGAAACGCCGCGTCCTCGGAAGCAGCAGATTTTAGAGATTCGTCGCCACCGACCGAAGCCAGCGGCTAATCCGGTGCCAACACCACCGGCTACAGTTGAGGCCACGATGCCGGCGTCGGAAACTGCCTCTGACCCACCCAGTCGACCCGCTGCACCGTTGCCGAAGCCCAAGCTCAAGCGGCCTGGTAGCACAGCTCCAGAACGCCTAGCTCCGCCTCAGGCACCGGTTGCGAAAGCCGAGCCTTCGACTGAGCAGGTAGAAGATTTGGCGCCTACTGAAGCACCGGCCAAACCGGACCTAGAGCTGGTGGGACCACCAGCACGGCCCGCCAAGCCCAGTAAACCAAGTCGCCCAGTGCTAAAAAAACGCGATCGCTCTGCTGATCGCGGCGATGATTCGCAGCCTAAGCGCATTGAAATTCGGGAAATTGACGACGAGGAAGAAACCACCCCGGCGTTGAAATCGAAGCCTGAGTTGAGGCGACCGCGTCCAAAGCGAGCAGAGGCGCTCCAAGAAGTTGGAAGAGGCACCGTCGAAGAGGAGACAGAAGGAGCAAGCGTCCCAGAGACGGCTTCGGAAGAGCCGATTTTACGCCGTCCGTCGCCGCCTCGTCAGAAGCGTAAAGGCCGCGAGCGCGAGGACGACGAGCAAGAGCAGCAACAGCAGCAGAAGACGAGTAAAAAGACGAAGCGTCGCGGCAGCGATTTGCTCAAGGATCAAGAAGAAGACATTCTTGCTGACTTGGATGAGGTAACTAGCGACGGTGGCGACAATAGCGCTTCAGCAGCGCTGAACCTATCGTTGGCCCGCCCTCCTAAGCCCAAGTCCAAGGCCACTCCTAAGCCACCGAGTACACCTAAGTCCCATAAACCGCAGCAGCGCGACAGCGGTAACCGCAGTCAGAGACGCGATCGCCGCAATCGCAATGACGAGCCCGAACGGCCCGAACTGATTACGCTGCGAGGCCAACTCTCGGTACACGAACTGGCTGGTTTAATTGCGGTTCCCGAAACCGAGATTATCAAGCTGCTCTTCTTCAAAGGGATTGCCACCAACATTAATCAGACTTTGGATGTGGAAACGGCCAAAATGGTGGCCGAAGAATTCGAGATTTTGGTGGAAACCGTCGAAAAAGAATCTGAGGCGAAAAAAGTCACCGAAATGCTGACGGTCAGTGACTTAGAAAACTTATCCAAACGGCCACCAGTGGTTACTATTATGGGCCACGTAGACCACGGCAAAACCACCCTGCTGGACTCGATCCGCGAAACTAAAGTAGCTCAGGGTGAAGCCGGCGGTATTACTCAACATATTGGTGCCTATCACGTTGATGTGGAGCATGAAGGCAAAGGCCAGCAGATCGTTTTCCTCGACACGCCAGGTCACGAAGCCTTTACGGCGATGCGGGCGCGGGGCACTCGGGTCACCGACATTGCCATTTTGGTGGTTGCGGCTGACGATGGGGTGCGGCCTCAAACCATTGAAGCCATTAGTCACGCCAAAGCAGCCGAAGTTCCCATCGTGGTGGCCATTAACAAGATTGATAAAGAATCTGCCCAACCCGATCGGGTGAAGCAAGAGCTAATGGAGCACGGCCTTGTTCCTGAAGAATGGGGTGGGGAGACCATCATGGTGCCCGTTAGTGCGATTAATGGCGAAAACCTGGAAACGCTGCTAGAGATGATTCTCCTCGTGTCTGAGGTAGAGGATCTGCACGCCAACCCTGACAGTTTGGCCAAAGGCACAATTATCGAAGCCAACCTCGATAAAGCGCGGGGGCCTGTAGCTTCGCTACTTGTGCAAAACGGGACCTTACGGGTCGGCGACAGCGTTGTCGCGGGCTCCGTGTTTGGGAAAGTACGGGCAATGATTGATGATCGCGGCGATCGCGTGAAAGAAGCCACCCCCTCATTTGCCGTTGAGGTGCTCGGCCTAAACGACGTGCCGGCAGCGGGTGACGAGTTCGAGGTCTTTGCGGATGAAAAAGAGGCTCGCAGTACCGCTGACTCGCGCTCTGACGACCAGCGGAGATCGCGCCTACAGCAGGCAATGGCGTCTCGTCGAGTCACATTGAGCAGCCTGTCAGCTCAAGCCCAAGAGGGCGAGCTCAAGGAGCTTAATATTATCCTCAAGGCCGACGTTCAGGGATCGGTGGAAGCGATTCTTGCCGCCCTCCAGCAGATGCCTCAAAACGAAGTGCAAATCCGCGTATTGCTAGGCGCGCCTGGCGAAATTAGCGAAACCGACGTCGATCTGGCGGCAGCTAGTAACGCTGTCCTCATCGGCTTTAACACGACGCTGGCCTCCGGAGCTCGCCAAGCCGCTGACCGCCAGGGAGTTGATGTGCGTGACTACGAGATCATTTACAACCTGCTTGACGATATTCAAGGGGCCATGGAAGGTCTCCTGGAACCCGAACTGGTTGAAGAAGGGCTGGGCGAAGTCGAAGTACGCGCCGTGTTCTCTGTGCGTAAGGGAACGGTTGCTGGCTGCTATGTCACTTCTGGAAAAGTTACTCGCAACTGCCACATTCGCGTCCATCGGGAGAATGAAGTGGTGTATCAAGGGACTCTGGATTCCCTTAAACGCGTGAAAGATGACGTCAAAGAAGTCGCTTCGGGTTTTGAATGTGGTATCGGTGTAGACAACTTCAACGGCTGGAAAGAAGGTGACAGAATTGAAGCCTTCAAACTTGTCACTCAACGCCGCAAGCTGTCTCCGGTGTAACTTTCATGCAACGTCATCGCCGCGATCCTTATCTCTGGCTAAACTTTGCCGGTTTAGCTACAGTGCCGCTGTGGCTGGATATCTGTTTGGCCGGGCTCGCGGTGAGTGACCCCATGGTGCCGCCCTGGCTAGAGTTGGTCGCTCTGGTTATGGTCGGCACCGCACCGATTTTGTGGATGCAGGTGCAGCGACCGTTTTACATTTTTAGCGTGCCGGGGCTAGCACTGCGGCCTGACCAGTTGAACGAAGATCGCCGCCGTCTTCTCACCCTTCAGCGAGGCTGGCTAAGCCAATCGCTGGCCTTGCTAACTGCGATCGCCCTCTTTTTGGCCCTGTATTGGCTGTACCAGCTAGCACCCATTGCCGCTGACCTGCCCTGGCTAATGGGCAAATCGCGGGCCACCGGCTGGGAAATTTGTGCAATTGCCTTTTTCTTGGCCAATTTCTTTGCCCTAGTCCCTGCGACTACAGCGCTCCTATTGCTGACGCCGCCTCGCCGATTAGACGCTACACCCCCTCTGGATGCGCCCCAAATCCTGACAAATTTCACGGTTCTCGGTCTGCGCATTGATCGCATCCTGCCGGACTTTACTGACTCTGACATTACCGATGAGGCCGCTGACAATGTGCCTGCAGCCGCTGACGATGTGCTTGCGAAGCCTACAGCGACAGATACGGATGCGGTGAAACTAGATTCCGCCCCGACAGATGTCGAGAGCGCCACTGTAGGCCAGAAAGACATCTCTGAGGCCGATAACCCTGATGATCTGATAGCTTCGACGGCAGTCGCGTCCGACGATAGCCCTGAAACGGTAGTGGCTGAAGACGTCCCTTCTAAAGCAACGACAAGTGAAAAGGTGCACACTGACCTTGCAGTTGGGCATGCCTCTACATTGCCAGACGCTGACTTACCAGAAATACCGCCGCAGGAAATTGCGGTGGCGCCTACAGGACCAGCAGATGCCGTCTCCGATCCGACTGCTGATCCTGAGGATTCAAACAAAGAACCTGATAGTCCCATCCCTGTTTCACCGACTTTGAGTCATGCAGATTCAGAGACTGAGAATGCGCTTGTTGCCGAACATCGTGACAACCCGTCCTCGATGGCCTCGAACAGCCATGACTCACCCAGCAACGCAGTTGCGGCTGTGCCTGACTGGGAAGCTGATGAGACCGAGCCCCCGATTTCCGACTCGTCCACAGAAGCAACCTTGGCGAGTGTTCAGGAAGCCACTGCGGACAACATGATGCCAGCTGACGACCAATAGCGTTCGGCAACAGGCCGACAAGCAAGGCAATTACCAATGCTTAATCAACTCTTAGAATTTCCTGGAAAGTGTGGCTGTTCACACAACGGTGCCGCAATCGCGTACGTTATGCTGAGAGTATGAATGGAAAACGCGCTTACGTGGTTTTGTAAACGCCGCTTTGAGTGTGTCTTTCATGATTGTTTGTTCTCTTAACTATGGAAGCGCGTATGGCCAGTTTTCCTTCGGTACCGATGCGCGACGCCTCTGAAAATGGCAAAATTTGGGCTAACCTCAGAGCCGCAATCGCCAACAGCTCTGGTTTTCAGGGCTGGAAACAGCAGCAAAAAGCTGCCAACCTCGCAGATTTGACCTTAGACATGCAAGTTCGCCTTTATCTGCGTGAGACCTTAGAGACCCTCGCTTATTAGCCCTTCATAATCGGTTTCAGTTCTTGAAACTGTCCTCAAAATTTAGTGCTCACTTTCCATACTGGGTTCAACAGTTGGTTGGAAGGTGAGCATTATGCGTTTGCGGTCTCGTTGGGTTAAACAGTCCACAGCTTGGGCCATTGGGTATTTGGGAGCGGCTGCCCTCATCGGCTGTAGCGGTGCTCCGACAACGATGGGCAGCGATACGGCGTCCCCTCAAGAGGCCGAAATCACAGCCACAGCAGAAAGCGCTCCGGCACAATCTCCGGAAAGCGATCGCGGCACCTCGGTGCCTACAGGGAATTCTCAACCCCGAATTAAACTTATCAAGAACGCGACACTACAGCTGGAGATTGACGACACTGGCACGGCGCTGACAGAGATTTCTAATATTCTGGCCCGATACCAGGGTGACCTCTTGCAACTGTCTGACCGCGACAGTCAGAGGACTGAAATGCATCAGGTGGATTTGCAGCTCAGGGTGCCGCAAAACAATCTAGAGGCGGCTTTGGAGGCACTGAGAGAGTTGGGCACGGTAGAAACTCAGTCCATCTCAGCAGAAGATGTCTCGACCCAACTCGTTGATTTGCAAGCCCGAGTCCGTAATTTACGGAAATCAGAAGAATCGCTGCTGGAAATCATGGAGCGATCGGGCTCCATTGCGGACGTGCTGGAAGTGAGCCAAGAACTCAGTACGGTACGAGAGACGATTGAGCGCAGTGACGCCCAGCTCAAGAATTTGCAAAATCAGGTGGCCTATTCCACTATTTCGCTGACGCTGATCAGCCCGCAACCGGCCACACCGACGACTTCTCCCATTGGTGAAACCTTGAGCGAGACGTGGCAAACCGCCAGCGCAGCGATGAAAGACTTGAGTGTGGGACTATTGCAGCTACTGCTGTGGCTGTTAGCGTTTAGTCCCTACATCGGCATTTTGGTGCTCAGCGGCTGGCTATGCCGACGGTACTGGCGCCGTCAGCGACCGCCTGAAGCACCCGTGAGTTCGACTGAGGGATAGCAGGGTATGAAGGTAGAGGGTAGTGGTGTAGGGGGAGAGGGGGAGTCTGAGAGCGAAGAACCACGAACCAAAAGCGAAAAACCAAACACTAATCCTCTTTTCTGAATTCCGCATTCCGCACTCCCAAGGCTAACTTCCTCATGCTTCTCAGACAATGCCGTCGGTACCGGCTCCACAAATCAGGGCACAGACACGCTCCTGGGGTTGAGGGCAATAGGCGCGGCTTTGCAAGGCAGCGATCGCGGCGGCACCGCTGAGTTCAGCGGCGATTCCCAGTTCAAACCAGAGCCATTGAGCAGCGAGCTGCATCTGTTCATCAGAGACCAACACCACATCGTCTACGCTGGTTTGAATAATGTCGAAGTTGATGGGTTCAGTCTTGCGCGGGGCCAGGGTATTGGCTCGGGTGGTGACGCTTCCCAATTCGATGATTTGGCCAGCGTGCAGGCTGTGGTGCAGGGTAGGAGCGCGAATGGCCTCAACGCCGATGATTTTGAGATCAGGCCGTAGGGCTTTGGCGGCCAAGCTCATGCCGCTGATCAGTCCACCACCGCCAATAGAAACCACCAAGGTGTCAACTTCGGGCAGGGTTTCGAGGATTTCGAGGGCAATGGTGCCTTGACCAGCAATCACCTGGGAATCGGCGAAGGGGTGCAGGTAGGCGAGGCAATCGCGATCGCGGTGGGCTTGGGCCGCTTGGTTGGCATCATCCCAGACGTCGCCTTCACGCACAACGGTAGCGCCCCACTGGCGCAGTTTTTCAGCTTTGGCCTCAGGAGTATTGTGGGGCAGATAAATCGTCGCGGGCACCTGAGCAATCCAGGCGGCGTAGGCGACAGCGAGGCCATGGTTACCGCCGGAGGCCGTGATTACGCCCCGCTGCAGGGTGTCTGCGGATAGGGACAGCAGTTTGTTCACTGCTCCTCGGGCTTTGAACGAGCCAGTGACTTGCAGGCACTCAAGTTTGAGCCATAGTTGGTCACAGCCAGTCAGTGGGGTCTTGATAGCGATCGCGG
>JBCCNE010000046.1:0-16340 GCA_039026015.1 Cyanobacteria bacterium P01_C01_bin.70
AGATGTGTTAGAGCGTTACCGGATTTTTATGAAGCGGTTTGAGCTATCTGACGATTTCATGGCGAAGATGACCGTAGAGCAGCTCAAGACTCAGCTTAGTCAAGCTGGAATGACGCCACAGCAAATGTTTGATCAGATGCACACGACTCTAGAGCGCATGAAGTCTGAGATTGGCGAATATTAGTATGGCTGGTACAGCGGCTCTGCAGTTCTTAAGGCCGACTTCTTTTTACTCCAAAACCATAGAACGACCATTGAATGCACTCATAGTTGCTTCTGTGCCCTCTTTAATGAGCGTTTCAGTCGCGTCTATTGCCCAGTCGAGTGCCTGATTGACGATTGGCGCTTCATCGGAGGCAAACTTGCCAAGCACGTGGGCCACAACAGCGCGATCGCGATCGCCGGCGCGCTGAACGCTGCCAATGCCTACTCGTAAGCGAGGAAACTCCTGAGTGCCAAGGTGAGCAATAATTGATTTCATGCCGTTGTGGCCCCCAGCGGAGCCACTGGGCCTGACCCGCAGCTTGCCTAACGGTAGGGCCATATCGTCATAAATCACCAATACTGACTCGGCGGAAATCTTATACCAATCGACCACCGCACGTACCGACTGCCCCGAGCGATTCATATACGTCGTTGGTTTTAGGAGGGCAATTTTATGCCCGGCGATCGCCATCCCCTCCCCAAACTCCCCTTGAAATTTGCGATGACTGCTTAGGCTGATTTGCCAGCGCTGAGCCAGCGCTTCCACCACATCAAAGCCAACATTATGGCGAGTTCGGGCATATTTTCCACCAGGGTTGCCTAAGCCTACAATCAATCGCACAGAATCCGTCATGTCCTAAGGGCGCGCTGTTGCTATGCTGATGTTGTCGAAGTATCAGAAACCGACTCTTCGGCCGCGATTTCTGAGGGTGACGAGTCTTCAGCAACCTCACCTTCAGCGTCATTCGCGGCGGTAGTGGGCTGATCTTGAGGCAAGGCTTTCGAGTCAGTTCGCTCGATTTCAGCTTTTATCGGCGCCTTTAAAGAACTTTCTAGCTCTACTGTTTCCCGCTTCAGCTCTGCCTCAAACTCCTGCTGAGCTTTCTTAAAGCTGCCTAGAGCTTGAGCTAAACTGCGGCCAATTTCGGGCAGCTTTTTGGGGCCAAAAACCAATAGGGCAACGACCAAAATCAGCGCCATTTCTGGCAGACCGATACCAAAAATGTTCATTCTGTCCTCCTGACCTTTAGACGGCTGAGACTATCTACACAGTACCGCAGCAACTAACAGATGCTGGCATCAAGCGACCACCAGCTTCAACAAAAAGGGACAGAAGCGTGATTCTTCTGCCCCTCAGAACTCTTAACTTTTATTGGCAGCAGCTATTGCTAGATGCCCAAGCTGCGCCAATCAACGTCTACATCTTGCAAAATCAAGGAAGAATTGTAGAGCTGAAGAATAATTAGCAAGAAGACGAAGAATAGACCGATAAAGATTGCCATTACTGGAGTCGTGCCCCAACCGGGAACGACCTTACCATACTCAGAATTTAGAGGCTTCAAGAGATTGCTTAGCCGCGTTTGTTGTGCCATCGCTACCTTAAACTTAAATGCGCTTTACATTTTGTAATTGAAATATTATAAAATGAGAATGTATCGAGAGAGAAGTCACTATGCAGCCTGCAACAGTTCTTATCATTTCTGTTTGTGCGATCCTCACTGCCTTTACTGCCTTTGCTGTCTACACTGCCTTTGGCCCGCCTTCTAAGCAGCTGATTGATCCCTTTGAAGAGCACGAAGATTAGAGTATGAAGCGTGGCCTAAGCTAACCGCTGGAGTTGGCTTCACGTTGTGAGCGCTTTAAGCATGAACGAGCAACAGCGATGAAACTGGTCGCTGTGTCGAGACTGGCATCATGATGTCAGTCTTTTTTTTATGCATGCTGATGGTTTCAGGCGACCTAAAGCAAGATGACTTTTGGAAAAAGAGATGGTATTCCAGACGTTGGCTGCGGTTAATTGAACTGCAGCGTTAGCAAGATTCAGCGGCATCAAGATTCTGCAAGCAACATTTGAGTCTCGCGCTTAGACCCTAATCTAGGGGAATCTAGCCGTAGCGATTTCCTTGAATGAGCTTTGAGTTACCCGCGATAGAAAATGGCGATTAGCTACTTGGATTTTGAGAATGACACTGGTAGCTTGATAACTCGATTAGCGATCGCCGTGCCCAACAAAACTAAAATTCCGCCTGTCACCATCGCCACGGTGATGGCTTCCTTGAGAAGCAATGCTCCCCACAAAATGGCGAATAGGGGAATGAGATAGGTCACTGTTAAGGCACGAGTCGAGCCCACAGCCTGAATTAACCGGAAATAGAGAATATAAGCTAAGGCTGTGGAAAGTAAAGCCAGTCCCAGTACGGCCAGCAATGCCAGTTGAGAGGGTGATTGCTGGGGCCAAGTGAAGGGCAACAGCGGTAGCAAGCACACTGCAGCACTCAGCTGGCTGCCGGTCGTGATCACTAGAGACGGCACGCCTTGCAAGTTGAGTCGAATCAAGGGAGCTGCGATCGCATACATCAGGGCGGCACAGAGGCCGGTCGCGATGGCCAAGAAAATTTCCGGAGTCAGAGCAGTCCCGTGCAGGCTGACCAGCACAACCACACCAGAAAAGCCCAGTAGCAGTCCCCATAGACGGCTAATTGTCAGCCTTGCACCTAGCCAGACGTCGGCGATAGCCACCCCAAAAAAGTGCGCAGTGCCATTCAAAATCGCTGTTGTCCCGGCTGGCAAAAATAGAGAGGTAAATGCCAATAGTGAAAACGGTAGGGCCGAATTAAGCAGCCCAACAATCGTCAGGGATCGCCAATGCTGGTGCAGAACTCGCCCCAGACCCTGGCGTAGCAGTAAGGGCAGCAGTGTTAGTCCAGCTAGCAGCACGCGACACTCGATTAGCCAAATGGGGCCAAGCTCGGGGGCTGCTATTCGCATAAACAGAAAGGAGCCGCCCCAAAGGGCTGCCAGCAAGAGCAACTCAGCAATTTGCAATGGGGCCATCAGAGACCCTCCTGCAATTGGGTCGCGGCTCCAGCTCGCTCGAGTTGAGCTGCTTCCAATCCCAACATAGCGGTTTTACGCAGGGTGCCCCAACGGTAGCCGCCGATGTCACCCGTCGCGCGAATGACCCGATGACAGGGAATCAGATAGCCCACCGGATTCGCTCCAATCGCCGTGCCAACTGCTTGGGCCGCTCTGGGTTTGCCGATACGCTCAGCAATATCTTGGTAGGTGGCTAGACCGCCTGGCGGTAACTCTAGCAGGGCTCGCCAAACCTGCACCTGAAAATTAGTGCCTTTTACCAGCAGCGGCAGCGCTTTTTCTGCTGGGGCAGCCAAAGATTGATTGAGGCGATCGCTGATCGACTGAGTCTGCTGAGGGGCGTAGTGAACGGTAGCCTGTGGCCACTGCGCCCGCAGTCTATCAAGGGCTACCGCCGACTCATCGGGGGCATAAAACTGCAGCTGGCAGATGCCGCGATCGGTAGTGGCAATCAGAGCCCGGCCAAATCGCGTGGGATGTAAACCATAGGCGATCGCTAACCCGCTGCCGCCGTCTCGATAGTCTGCTGGCGTCATTGCTTCAAACCGCATGTATAAATCATGCAGCCGACTCGGACTAGAAAGCCCCGATTCCAGCGATACGGTCAATAACGAGCGAGCTGTTAAGAGACGGCGCTTTGTATCTTCTAGCGTCAGTAGTTGCAGAAATCGTTTGGGACTGACCCCCGCCCAGCGGCTAAAGACTTTTTGCAGATGATATTCATTGAGATGCACATGGCGAGCAATGGTAGCCAAGTTGGGCTGCTGCTGCCGATGCGCTTGAATAAACGCGATTGCTGCCGCCACGCGATCGTAATCTACAGCTGCCGAACGAAGAGATAACGTGCAGGGGTTTACCATAAGTAGCTGCCATTGATGCCTGAAACTGCCGTTCTTACGCTATCGAAAGTCTGAGCTTAGCCGCGATCCAGTTCTTGGGAAGTTGATTAGACTGACACGGTACAATCTCAGGCCAGTCGCATGGGGTGGTGAGAATCACGTCCATCAATAAAATTTCTTGATTTGTCAATAGTTGGCTCGCTGAACTGTCCGTAAGGCAGCTTGCTTAGCTCATAGCGCTAGCAAGCGCCGTTAAGCGGATGCATAGAACCAGATTCGGAAAATCTGACCAGCGGCTTACAGTTCAGTCTGTTTAAGGTTCTAAGGTGCGCCAACCGTTAGGACAGTTGGCGGCAATCGTATCTTGACTGGGGGGAACGAAGGTAATCGCAGTATCTGGGCTGGGATTGTCGGGTTCGGCTGCACAGAGCAGCGGAGCCGATACCACCTCACCATTATCTAACGTCGTCAGATAAACAATTCCCATATAGGCAACTAAGCTGTCTTGCAGGGGCACCGCTCGGTTAATTACATGGTCATCGGCAATTTGAGCAACGCCATAGCGATAGCCGTCGATATTCTGAGAAATGCCTACTTGCAGCAGCGTTAGGTCACGAGCAAATTCGTTTTGTTCTAAGTAATAAGCCTGCTGAGACCGATTCATCGCTCCCAGGGTCGATTGCGCCTGATTTTGCTGACTTTCGATCTCGCGCTGTTCATACAGGCCGATCAGCATGGACCTCACGTCTGCCTGAGTCATCAGAGCAGCGTCGAAATCAGCATTCTCGATGTCAGCGATGTCAGCATTCCAAAGCAGCGCCTGGTCCAACCTGGTATCGGTCAGAACAGTCTGAGCAAGCTGGGCATAGCGCAGATCGGCGCCGCTGAGGTCAACCCTAGTCAAGCGGGCGGCGGTCAGATTAGCCCCCAAAAGGTCAACGCCAAGCTGCAGGCTGCTCAGATCAGCAGGATAGCCGTATAAAAGATAGGCATACACTTCTAAATCGGTGGGACAGTTCTCTAGCCATTCATCAAAGTCAGGGTTGATTCCGTTGATGTTGTAAATGGGGTCACACAGTTCTGTGCCGAGGGTTTGCAACAGATCTAAAGCTACGCAGTCGGAGGCCAGGAACCAATCAGTCTCCTCAGATAAGGTACTACAGACGTTGGTAACGATGGCATCGGTTAAATCCGCTTCTTGCAGGTTAGCCCCCTGAAAGATGGTGCCAGAAATTTCTGCCCCTTGTAGATTCGCCTGACGCAGATTGGCTCGACTCAAGTCAGAAAAATTGAGCCAAGCTCCCTGCAAATTAGCCCCCTGTAGCTGGGCGTTTTGTAAATCTAAACCGCGTAGATTGGCCTCTGACAAATCACAGTTTTCACAGCTATTGGTTTGCAAGAGTTGCTGAATATCAGCAGGGTCTGCCGCGATCGCGACAGAACTGAGTAGAGTCCCCCCAGCCAACGTCACGATTAGCGAAAATCCGGATTGAGGCGCGCGCGAAGAAAACATGATGTATACGATTGAGGAAACGGCAGTTATCGACTCTATTCTTATGCCTTCGTCATCTTCAGGAGCGCTCAGAGCGCTTTTGCTCAAGTGTAAACCGGGTTGCCGCGCTCAAATAGAGACACAAATGCTGCCATTGCCCCGCACAATAAGGGCTTAATTCAGTGTGAGCGGGTTGATTTTGGATTCTTGTGGCTGGGTAATCGGAAAGAGCATCGAATTGAGAATTTGGAACGCAGAAAAGATAAAGAAATGCGGCTTAAAAAAAGAGTGTTTTAAGACATGCAGAATCCAAAATCTGAATCTCCTTTACCCAATCCCCTCGGCTAGGCTCTGCCATCGTATTCTGCCAACCAGCCACCTAATCTAAATACCCAGCGACCCGACTCCCCCACCACTCCTCTACCAAAAGTTCCCTAGCTTATCCCGCTCACTTGAGGCACGAAGAAAACTGACGCGAAACTTAATTTCTACTAAAAATGTTTGTATTTCCGCCTGGCGATGTGTTCTAAAAGTTGCAACCCCTGCTATATTCGGGAACCATCCAGTCGAGGGCTGTGTTGATTTATAAACAGGCTCCCTGAGCACCGGCGGTTAGCCGGGGAAGAATAATGCTGAAGCGGCTCATCTTGTGCTTCTTCCTTCGGCCCCAGACTGGCTGACCAAATTAGGTCTGATAGTTCGCTCCGCAGTTGCGGGGAAAGGCCGTTGAGGCGATTACAAACTGGCCAAGAGCTGGCTGTCGCTTAGCTTCGGGAATTTGGGGGCTAATTCTTAGGTCATTCTTGGGATACCTGGTATGATACGCCTGATATTGGTGTGGTGTGGCATGTTGAGGAGTGTAGAATGCTGAATTCTGTGGATTTCAGCGGTAGACCCTTCCATTTCATTGGGATTGGCGGGATAGGTATGTCTGCGTTGGCTTATGTCCTAACGCAGCGGCAACTACCGGTTTCAGGATCAGATGTACGACTGAGTCACATTACTCAGCGGCTTCAAGAAGCAGGAGCTCATATCTTTTGGCGGCAAGAGGCTGACAATCTTAGATTTTTTGAGCAGGACGTGGTGCCCAACGGCTGCGGCAACTCTTTTGTTTCCTATGCGCAATCTCTGCCTAAAGTGTTGCCTCAGGTCGTCTGCTCAACGGCGATTAACGAGACCAATGATGAGTACCGAGCCGCCCTAGAAATGGGTTGTCCCATTTTCCATCGCTCCGACCTCCTGGCGGCCCTAATGAACCAGCGCCAAAGCATTGCGGTGGCGGGCACCCACGGCAAAACGACGACGAGCAGTATGGTGGGCTATGCGTTGTTAGCCGCCGATGTCGATCCCACCATTGTCATAGGGGGCGAAGTCTCAGCTTGGGAGGGCAATGCTCGCCTGGGTGGCAGCGATTGGTTTATCGCTGAGGCCGATGAATCGGACGGCTCTCTGGTCAAGCTGTCGGCGACGATTGGCATCATTACCAACATTGAGTTAGATCATCCAGATCATTACAGCAGTTTGGATGATGTGATCGATATCTTTCGTCGGTTTGCCCAGCAAACTGAAACGGTAATTGCCTCGGCCGATTGTAAAACTATCGCTCATTACATTGACGCTGACGTTACCTATAGCGTGGAGTTAGGCAAGCAAGCTGACTACACCGTGAGTGATGTGGCATTTGGAGCCACAGGCACCCGCGCAGTCGTTTGGGAACGAGATGTCCGTTTGGGCATTTTGCATCTATCTGTGCCGGGTGAGCACAATTTGAGCAATGCCTTGGCGGTTATTGCTGCGGGTCGTTGCATGGGACTCGACTTTGCCGATCTGGCAGCGGGGCTTTCAAAGTTTGAAGGGGCCCGTCGGCGATTTGAGCGACGCGGTTTTTACAATGGTATTCAGTTTGTCGATGACTATGCCCATCACCCCAGCGAGATTAAGGCCACACTATCGACGGCTCGTTTATTGAGGACGAGCGATGCTCCCTTGAATGCCGCTGTGAAGCGAGTGGTGGCGATCTTCCAGCCCCACCGCTACAGCCGCATTACGGCATTTTTGGATGATTTTGCAGAAGCTTTTGCGGATGCTGACGAGGTGATTGTGACGGACGTCTACGGTGCTGGTGAAGTGGCTCCGACGAACTTTTCGACGAAAAAAGTCGGTCAAGCGATCGCGCTTCACCATCCCCACGTGCAGTATTGTCCGTCGCTAGATGCGGTCAGTGCGGTTTTAAAAGAGCGCCTACAGCCTGGTGACATGGCGCTGTTCTTGGGGGCAGGCAATCTTAACCGAATTATTCCCGAGGTGATGGAGCCCTTTATGGCAGCGGAAATGCAGGCGGTGCAGCAGGCCTAATTAAGCGGTCGCGACGGACGGTCTCAGAGGTAAGATAGGGTGTTCTTTGTGAATGCGACTGATGTGGTTCGGCAGCCAGAGTTTCCTCTGAAACAAGACGTCTCTCTCGCCAACTTGACTTCGTATCGAGTGGGTGGCACTGCTGATTGGTTTGCTTTGCCCAAGACGCCAGAAGCAGTTGTTGAGAGCCTGGCTTGGGCATATGAAAGACGGTTGCCAATCACTTTTTTAGGGGGCGGCTCCAATCTGTTGGTGAGCGATCGCGGCGTACGCGGGCTGGTGATTTGTACCCGGCATCTGCGGGGTGCCACCTTTGATGATGCCACCGGGGCGTTTACCGCAGCGGCGGGCGAATCGCTACCAAACCTCGCCTGGAAAGCAGCCCGTCGGGGTTGGCGTGGCTTTGAGTGGGCCGTTGGCATCCCCGGTACGGTGGGCGGTGCCGTGTTTATGAATGCTGGAGCCCACGGTGCTTGCGCTGCCGACAGCCTTGTCGAGGCCCAAGCGGTTACGAGGCGAGGTAAAACCATCATCCTGACCCCAGAAAGCCTGAGATTTGCCTATCGCACCTCCAGCTTGCAGGCCCAGATGCACTTTTTAACGCAGGCGACGTTTCAGCTTAGCCCGGGCCATGACCCGGAGCTGGTGATGGCAGAAACCCAAGCTGCCCTTGAAAAACGCCGCTCGACTCAGCCTTATCACTTACCCAGCTGCGGCAGCGTGTTTCGCAATCCGTTGCCCCGCACAGCCGGCTGGCTGATTGAGCAAACTGGGCTCAAAGCCTTGCAAATTGGGCAGGCACAGGTATCGCCCATGCACGCCAACTTTATCGTAAATATAGGTGGAGCTACAGCGGACAATGTTTTGAGCTTAATCCACTCTGTACAAGATCGCGTGGAAGAAAAATGGGCTGTGCGCCTGCATCCTGAAGTGCGGTTACTGGGTAGCTTTGATGTCTAGTTTTTGGGCCAACAGGACGCCAAAAGGTACTCAGCAGTACGCAAAAACATCTTCCTCAAGCATGGAAATCTCAGGAAGTGTCCATCAAATCGCTATTTGCAAAAATTCAAGACTTAGTGAAACAACCTCTTCATAGCCTGAATCCTTTATAGGGAAAGCATTTCAGCAACCAAACCCCCCTTCATATTCTCCGATCACTATTAAATCGATAGTTGCGAATGAGCAGTTTTCAGAGACTGCTATGTGTCAATAGCTAATTGCGAACAAGCTGAGAACATGAAAATTCCATAAGAATAATTTATGAATCTACGGCGGTTACAGTAACCAATTGGCAATTTATCCACGTGATGAACCGTCTATAAAGAAATCACCAGCAGGACCAATGCTCTCCATCCCAGCCCTCAACCTGCTTTCGTTAAGGGTAATGATTCCACCCTGATATAGCTCTTTAGCAGTATCGGTTTTCTGTTTCTCAGGTAGCGGTTGAGTAGTTTCAATTTTGAATTCAAAACCAGGCTCAAAATAGCTGGTCACGTTCTCCGTAAAGCTGCGATTCAATGTTTGGATATAGGGAAGGATGGCTTCCTGAAAAGTCTTATTGACACCTGCTCCAACTATGGCCGGTTCATCGTTATGCTCAGCCACTCCTAAATCTTGGTTGGTCAGATTAAAGGCAATAGCAAATAACTTCAGCAGTTTTTCCTCGTATTTCAAGAAAAGTTCTAGATCATTTTTGGCTTTGATATTTGCAATCTTGACTTGCTTTCCAACAATTGAAACTCCATGTGATTGCTCAACTTCAGCTGTCCAATAGTCAGCAAACCTTTGTATATCCCGCTCAGTAGCATCAACCAACGTGATAATTTGGTTCCGCCATGCCCTGCCTACTTGTAAGTCTTGATAATCATTCAACCCCAGCCACGAAGACATTAAGTGATATGCAACTCGAAAAGGAGATGATGGAATTAGTTGATGACTATTACTTTTTAGCCTGACTAAAAATAGCTCACTATCTAACAAAGGAATCAGTGAATCTGGCTGGAAAGGATTACCAAAGAAATATCGTGGATGATGTAAAATTCTTTGAGGGCTCCATTCAGGATTTTTGGCAACTTGAGCAGCATTCACCTCCCATAGCCAGAACGGCTGAGTTTTTGAACTCCCTACAGCGCGCTCGACCGCGCCATATCCCAACACGATGAGATCCTGGAGAACAGCTTTAGTGAAGAGCACGTAATCGTCACAGTCTTCGCAGTTAGGCCGCATAAATGCTCGACTCAATTCCTGGGCCCTTTCCCAAGCAGCTTGACTATGCCGATGTTCGTGAGGTGGAACAATACTCCACGGCTGCAAGGTGACCGCATTAAGGAGGCGATTGAGGACGCTATGACCAATGGGCGTGTTCGCGAGATTTCTCAGTTTCCAAGCGGGCACAGCTTGTTGTGTTCTGGATGAGGCTTGTTGCCACTTATTTGTACTTCTAGCGTCGCCATCCTGAAACGTACAAGATTCAGGGGATTTGAACAGATTAGAAGTCGCAAGGCCAGAAGAAGTCCTGCGGCTGCGATTAGAACTCGTTTTTGAGCATTGGGGTTCCATGGGTTGCAGTCTCTCTCATTAATCCCATGCGCCCTCGTCTCAAGTTACGCAACATCTATATTGATTATGCGGAAAATATGAAAAAGTGCAAACGCAGTAGCTCGTAAACGATATGTCTGGCTCAAAAAACTAACTACACTTCAGGATGGGGTTCAAGGTCAACGAAGTAAAACAGAGGTTTCTCATACATCTCAGCGAAATCAAGCAACTCGATGATGTCAACACGTCTTTCACCAGATTCGCATTTTGATACAAATGACTGAGGGACTCCAAGACGGGAAGCGACCTGAACCTGAGTCAGATTAGCTTCCAATCGAGCCGCCTTCAGCTTTGTCAGAAATTTCTGATACCGAAGCGAATAAGCTGTATTGCCCATGAACAGCAAACTACAGCTTGCGTTAAAATATCCCAAAATCGGATATTTGAGGCTTTCTTAACGATGCTGAATGCTTTGATCCATTGGGAAGATGAGGAGAATTGGAGAACTTTTTTAATCTGCTCCTGTTGTGGGGCGATGATTCATGACATTTTCGACGCGTGTGCGACATTCCCAATCAAGAGCCGCAGGTTGAACGATCACTCTCCTAGTGTTCTGCTCATTCCACTGGACTGGACAAGAGTGTTGACTACTCATTCAGGTCTCTGTAGCGATATGGCACTAGAAATGGCAGAGTTAGAGTGGAAGGCTTTCACCCAGGAAAATCTAGGTGACTTTACTCTTCAGATGCTTCTTGACACAACGGATCAGAGAACCCTCTCTCAGAAGAAAAAGATAATTCTCAAAGATAGAAGAACTTATGACTCATAAGTAGGTTGAACATGTCAACCATGTACAGAAAGACACTTAGTCATGAGTGATAATACTTGATAGCTTGAGCCTAGGAATCTGTCATTTAGTTCGAGGCGGAAATATGGAAGATGACATTCTAGAATTCGATCCGTCAAAACTCAATTCACTTGAAAAGATTGATTTTAGTTTGATTGAGAGCTTTATTGCTGACGCTGAAGAAAAGGCAAGAGTTCTTAGACGTTTTCATGCTGTTGTTGACATTTTACAGGCTTCTGAGAAGAAAACTCAAGAGCGAATTAGACTTTGGGCTGACAGACTGGAATGTAGCCCCAGTACAGTATACCGCTTAGTTAAGCGTGTAAAGGAAGAGCAAACACTCGCTGCTGTTGTACGTAATAGACGTTCAGACTTTGGGGAACTTAAAGGGTCTCGACATTGGAAAGCTCCCTGTTCACAATCTTCACCAAAGTCTGATAAAGAGAAAGCCGAGGTTCTAGCCTACTGGAAAGACTTTATTGAGAGAACATACAGAGAAGGCAATACAGGTGCACGGTTTATGAACCGTAATCAGGTATTTACACAAGTCATGGGACATGCTGAGCTAGAACTCGGTTTACAGAGAGGGCAGTACCCCTGTAGACCTTTTGTTTATGAAGTTATTAGTCGGTATGGGCCATATATTAAACGAAACAAAAAGAGGCCTCGTCGACCCTATCAAGGGCCCAAAATTGTTGTCAGAACCTATTATTATGATGACAGTGGTGAAAAAGTCTTCGAAGAAATCATTGTTGAGCGTAGTAATCAAGTTTGGCAAATCGATCATACGCAACTAAACAACTTGTTTGTTGATGCTAATTATGATGAAATAGGCGCTGTTTTTGTTACCTCAGTCATTGATACTTACTCTGGCTGTGCGATGGGATTCCACTTGAGTTTTGATTCGCCTAATAGTTATTCAGTGGCTCTCGCACTCAGGCATGCTAGCCTACCCAAATCTTATGGCCCAGAATATGAGTTAAGGAAAGAATGGATTGTCTGTGGACTACCCGACTATATTCTGACCGATAGCGCCAAAGAATTTAAGGAAGCGGCTCATACTAAGAGGATTGCTTCTGCATTGGGCATCAAGCTTCGCTATCGTGTCGAAGTAGAAGACGGAAGCGTAATCGAAAGAAGCTATCTAGAGCACAAAGAGGAGCTCGATTCATACCTGCAGGGATATCGAGGCGGCAATCTGCAGGAACGAACTAAGGATCCTGAAAAGTATGCTTGCATGACCTATGAGGAATATGAAAGGCGTCTAGTTAGATTTTACATAGACCATAGGAATCAGCATGCCTATCCAAGAGTTAAAAATCAAACTCGACTTCAGCGATGGGAAGCAGGGCTGATTGGTGAGCCAAACGTCCCAGATGAAAGGTATTTAGATATTTGTTTACTTAAACAAGACTCTCGAACTGTACAAGCATATGGAACTATTGAATTTGAATGCTTGGTCTACGTAACTGGTTGGCAGTTTGACGATAAAGGACTTTGGAGGTATCAAAAAAAAGATAATTTCCTTCTTCATCTTGAGTCTGAGAAGATTACGCTTAGATACACGCCTGACAATATCATTTATATACTCGCTTATGCCAAAGAGGCGGATAACCAACCATCCCGCTTTTTAGGTGTTCTTAGGGCAAGGGATATTGAGGAAGAGCATCTATCCTTGAAAGAGTGGAAAACTCGTAAAGCTCTCATCAACGAAGAGTATGGAAATCTCGATCAGTCCTCAATTTTACAGTATCAGCGTGATTTGCACAGACGAGGTAACGAACTAACTAAGGAGTCTAGGAAGCGCCGGCAGTCGCGAAAAGAGCGCAAGAGGCAGGAGCAAGATAGGATAACGAGGGCTGCTGAACAATCCAATGTTATTAAGGCTAATTTTAGTCAGAAACCCAAAGAAGATAAGGTTCAAGTCCCTGAAGAGATTGTCGTTGAAGCATCCGATATCCAGATACCTGAGGTCATGGAGTCTCAACAGGACCAGCCAGAAATTGCAGAGCCTACAGTCGTCTATGCGGTATCTGACTGGAACGAATATATTGGCAACGATTGGTGATATTGATGAGCCAAACAAGCGCAGTTCCAACGCCTCCTCAATCATCTCCGCCGCAGGTATCGCCTGTCCCGGCTCGGCCTGGGGAGCAACCAGGAAGATCGCCCGAAGAGCAGGCAAAAGTCGATCTCATTGGCAAGATTGACGTTTATGCAGGAACTGATAGGGATACTGCGTTGTTTCAATGTCTTAACAATTGGCGAGACTTGAACATCTGTGGGAGGGTTCTGACAAACGATCGCTTAGGTTTGTCCAAAGCACTTCAGTTTTACTTAAGAGATCAGGTGAAGCTGCGGGGTGGCTTACTCCAGATTCCTGCGCCGGTCGCTTATATCGAAGTAGAGCAAAATGGCAGCGCGACTGACGTGTTGCTGCTCATCTTAGATTTTCTATCAAATCCTCTCGATTGTGGAACCCTCCGAGATCTCCGAAGCCGCGTATGGGGAACTCTAAAGGCATACGGGGTCAACATCCTCATCGTCAATAATGCTGACCTGCTGTCCTTCAACGCATTTACGGAACTGGTAAGGATTTCTGAGAAATTAGGGATCCCGATTGTGATTGCAGGGCAACCCTATCTGAATGACGCCATCAATCCCAGCTCCAACGCTAAGAAAAAGTACACCAACGTCTACAACACTTTCTTGCGTTCCCATACGTTTAGCATGATGTCCCCTGGTGATGCCCAGGCCACTATCAAGATGTGGGAAGCTAGCTTGAAATGGCCGAAACCCATGCAACTGTCGGAGGACGCAGAAATTGTTACCTCCCTACATGAGAACTCCCGTGGTCAATTACGTCCGTTGATCGAAGCTCTTCGTGAAGTGGCTCTATGGAAACTAGATCACCCTAAAGCCCAAGTCAATTACAAGAACATCAACAACTTACTGATGGGCAACCTGCAGCCTTGCCCTCAGCCTGGAAAGAGTTAGCTTTTCGGAATGGTTCAAGAATCGCCATTGTATTTACCACCTTTTGAGGGTGAGAGCATCAGCCACTATTTGGGTCGCTGGTACCGGCTAGAAACCGTGAGCATTTCTAACTCAACCTCTTTGAGCCGCAAGCTGAGGTTAGGCAAAACCTTGTATCGCTGGGAAAAGTTCTACTTTAATCCACCCCCCGACCAAGAGGAGTTGGAGAAGATGTCGGCGATTATGCACCTCGAAATCGATCTCCTACGACAGATGTTTCCCCCTGCGGATGAACCAATTAAGCCGGAACCGATTCGCCTATGTGGGGCCTGTTATGCAGAAGTGCCCTATCATCGGCTGAGTTGGCAGTTTCAGTCTACCCAGGGGTGCGATCGCCACCGCCTGCGATTAGTCTCAGCCTGCCGGGGTCATAAGTGTAATGAACGCTTCCCCATTCCCCGTGATTGGGTTGATGGCAGATGTAAAAATGCGGTATGAAGTACGCTTCGCAAGCTAAGTACCAGAAGCCTTACTGAGTTAAGCAATTTATTCTAGAGCCTCCTGAAAATCACCAGAAGCGTAAATGGGCTTAAAGAGACAGGAAATGCTCCAAGACTATAGGGCTGAAGTTGCTTAACGCACGATTGTCGAGCTACTCACTCATCACTCTATAGCCTCGGAGAGGTAATTTTAAGCCTACTGAGAGATTTTCGACTTGTTTTCAAAACATCATCTAAGCTCAAATATCTGATTCCCCCGTCGATGAGTATCATCTCTAGGCTCAATGTCCTGGGGCTGCTACTCAATGACTATTCATAACCAGGAATGCCTAGCTTTACTGGAGCGATTACGTTGGGACCGTCAACCCAGATGCCCTTATTGTCAGTCAACTCGTTCAGCAGCTCTCTCTAAAGAGAACAGATTTCATTGCAATGCCTGTTTCACTTCGTATAGCGCGACAGTGGGGACTATTTTTCACGGGACACGGGTCGACCTTAAAAAGTGGTACGTAGCTATCTATATTTTGATTAACCAGGCCAAAGCATCGATGAGCGCCCGAAAGCTAGCCCAGCTCCTTGAAGTAAACAAAGATACTGCTGCAACTATGAAAAGACAAATTTTGGGAGCAAACGAAGCCGATTCGAGGTTAGTTCAGCAGCTATCGAGTGAAATTGAAAGATTAAGCCTGTTTCAGAATCTTGATGAGTGACTTCCTGAGTTCAGACTGTTGGTATTATTCTGAGCAGTAGTTTCCGTCACTGATGGATAGGGTTGCACAACGCGCAGGGTGAACTAATGCTTAATCATTCTGAATCAGCTGAATCAGCAGAGCTCAAGAAAAACTTAGCTATAAACTCTGTTCAAAAATGGATCATCCTTTCCTGGGTGCTTGCATTTCTGGTCATCATAGTTTTGCCTTGGGTATTGGAGCGGGCTTTGAGCAATGCTGATGACATTCAAAAAGCCGCGACCACACTTCTTGTTGGTGTATTGATGAATGTTATTTACTGGGTTGTTGCTTCTAGCCGGATCAAAGACAGCGTTATGACTGCTATTGAAGCTTCAGCGAGAGCAAAAGCTGATCTAGACATCAAGAAAAACGAGGAAGAGTACAGGGCTAAGTTACAGGAGTACAAAAGAGATCATCCCTCTATCCAAGAAGTTGAAGAAAAGATATGGCGTGATTTCCGTTGTCTTATTCCTAGAGCTGTACGCCATGAGGAACTCATTGAAGTAAGCGATAGAGCTTGCAGAGAGCAGAAAATCAGGGACAACATTTATGCAAAACTAGCATTTGAAGAGGATTTGCTTTCTGGAATGGTTTACTCTTTCATCAAATGTCGTTTTGAACACGAATTCGATGGCGAAGATGAACTTCCAGATATTTTTCTGCAACTCCATACAGATCTCTTTGCATTCCTGAGAGCTTGGTTGATGCTGAGCATACGCCACAGTATTTTCATGCCAGTCGATTATATAGTTTTAAGATTTCGTGCCCCTAACAATCCAGACATAGAAACTTATAAGGCAGCTTTTTTGTATTTGAAAGAGGTCTTTAGATATGAAGAAGGAGACTGATCAGAATTTTGTGTAAGCGGTCTAGAATCCCGATAACTCAGGAGACCGCATCATGCCCAGGAAAAAACAAGTCCCGAATCGCGCCGATGAGTTGCTATCAGATTGTCAGAGCCCAGAGGAGATTCTCGGCGAG